>CAZDYS010000072.1:0-5303 GCA_964509445.1 uncultured Planctomycetaceae bacterium | reverse complement strand
GGCGTGACCTCGATCGGGTTCAGCCGATGGTACGGGAAGCGCATGTTGCGGTAGGACTCCGCCGACGCACGACGCTTGTCGTTCGGCAGGAGGTACAGCTTCACGGGCCCCGGTCCGCCGACGTTCGCGTTGATCGCGACGCGCAGCGTCGATCCCTCGCGCAGCGTGAAGGTGAGCCCCTTCTTGCGGTTGGAGATGAAGCCGCCCGCGACCTGGATGAGCTCCTGGTAGCGGACGAAGGCGGGGTGCTCGACCTCGACCAGGGTCTGCCCGGGAGCGACGTGCGAGAGGAAGAACTCCCCGTCCGGGCCCGTGGTCGTGCGAATGCCGTCCACCGTCACGTCCGCTCCCTCGATCGGCTCGCCCTTCTCGTCCTGCACGCGCCCGGCGACGGGACCGGGCGAGGCGAAGGAGATGTTCAGGAGCTGCTCCATGCCCTGGCGCAGCCGCACCTCGCGGCGCGCCCCGAGGGTCCCCGAGCCGCTGACCTCCACGATCGAGAGGCCCGGGAAGAGGTCGGTCGCGCCGAAGCGACCGGTCACGTCGGTCTCGAGCACGCGCCCGGCGTTCGGCCCCGCGACGAACCGGATCTTGGCGCGGATTCCCTGGTCGTTCCGCCCCAGGATCCGGCCCGCCAGACCGGCGTCGATCCCGGACCCGATCGGCTGCAGGCCCTGCTCCTTCGGGAGATAGTCCGCCTGCCCCAGGTCGAGCTCGACCCGCAGCGGCCACAGGACCGTCGAGGCCAAGAGCTCGCTCTCGTCGTAACGGATCGCGACCGGCGGGGGCAGCAGGGTCTCCGGGGCGCGCTCGGGCTCCAGCGCGACCCGCTGCGGCCGCACCGGCTCCGGGAGCTCGGCGGGCCGTCCTCCTCCGGTTTGCGTGAACCAGAGGAAGGTGGCGAACAGCCCCAGAGCCACGGCCAGGGACAGGAGGAGAGGGCGACGGGAGCGGTTGGGCATCGTTCGGCGGCGAGAATAGCCGCGCTCTTCCCGGCGGTCACGGGAAGGCTCTGGGACGCAACATCGGCCCGAGGTCTTCCGCGCGAAACCCGCGTTTCGGGGCAAACGGGCCGAGGCCGGCCTCAGGAGCCGCGAACCTCCTCGCGAACCGGTCGCCAGTCCTCCTCCCGGGCCTCCCAGTCCGTGCGGAGCAGCACCAGATACCACTCGTCCCGCTTCTTCCCGTCGCGCTCGACCTTGCCGTAGACCGTACGGACGAGCTCGTAGCCGTTCTTCTCGAGCACGCGCTTCGAGGCCTCGTTCCCCACGAACACCCAGGCGTAGGTCGAGGTCGCGTCCAGGTGCTCGAACGCGAAGTGCGTGGCCAGCGCGATGGCCTCGCTCGTGTAGCCCCGGTTCCACGCGTGCTCGGCGATCCAGTAGCCCACGTCGGCGGACTCCGGGTGGTCCGCGAACCGCAGGTTGATCGTCCCCAGGAACCGATCCGTGGCGCGTTCGACGATCGCGAACAGGAAGTCGCTGCGCCGCTCGTCCCCGCGCGCGCGCTGGGACCAGCGCGAGAACGCCTCCTCGAGCTCCTCCTCGGAGCGCGGGCCTCCCCACAGGAGCCACTTCAGGATCTCCTCGCGCCCGTGGATCTGACGGAAGGCCTCTGCCGCGTCCGACGGCCGGACCGGCCGCAGCCGCACGAGGTGCCCTTCGAGGAGCGCGGAATCGATCCGACGAAGCGAGCTCATCGGCCTGCAGTGTGGTGGGCTCCGCAGGCGTCCCGTACCCTATTCCGCCTCTTTTTCCGGACAAGCGAGCCCCGCCCCTCCGATCCATGAAGCAGTACACCATCGCCGAGATCCTCGGAGACGGCATCTCCCAAGAGCTCTCCGAGTCTGTCCACGACGTCGCGGACCGGCTGCCCTTCCAGCTCGCGTTCCAGCAGGTGGACCTGTCGCTCGAGCACCGCACGCGCGACAAGGACGCGGCCTACGGCCTCGCGCAGGATGCGCTGACGGAGCTCGGGACGGCGATCAAGTACCCGACCATCACCGAGCACGAGAGCCCGAACAAGGTGCTCCGCGAGTTCTGCGACTTCTCGGTGATCCACCGACCGGTCTCGACCTTCCCCGGCGTCGAGAACAACTTCAAGAAGACCATCGACCTGGACGTCGTGCGCGTCGCGACCGGCGGCACCTACAGCGACCGCGGGCGCGTGATCGGCGTCGACTCCGCGGTCTCGCTGCGCGTGATCGAGCGCCAGCCGTCGCGGTTCGCCGCGCGCTTCGCGTTCCGTCTGGCCAGCGCGCGCAACAAGGGCGTCGTGTCCACCAGCAAGTGGACGATCCAGCGGGAGGCCGACGGTCTCTTCGAGGACGAGTGCGACGACATCGCGCGGAACTACCCGGGGACCCCGTACCGTCGCGAGCTGTTCGACGCGCTCCTGGCCGGCGTGATCATGAACCCGGAGCGCTACAGCGTGATCGTCTGCCCCAACGAGTACGGCGACTTCCTGTCGGACATGGCCTGCGGGCTGATCGGCTCGATCGGGCTCGGCGACAGCGCGAGCTACTCCTTCGAGAAGGGCGGACACGTGCGGCTCGCGATGTTCGACCCCGCCGGGGGCACGGCGCCGGACATCGCCGGCAAGGGCGTGTGCAACCCGAGCGCGGCGCTGTTGGCGCTGGGATCGCTGCTCAACCACCTGGGCGAGGAGACGGCCGGCATGGGGCTGCGCGGCGCCGTGCGCGACGCGATCGCCGAGGGCGAGAAGACCGCCGACATCGGCGGCTCCATGAACACGGCGGAGTTCACCGAAGCGGTCGGCGCCCGGCTCGCGGCGACGCTCGCGTCGGCCTGACCCGAGCCGTTCGCGCGGCCTTCCATCCCGACCCCCCACCCACCACGGGGAAGACGGGCGGGAGACCGGGCGAGTTACTCCTCCTCGGGCGCTTTCTCCTCCGGCCAGGCGTGCTCCAGCGCTTTCCGCGCGGCCGCCTCCGCCTGGCGCGGCACGTAGACGTTCGTGCCTCGCAGCGCGCCGTGGGCCGCGACGCCGAGCTCCGCGACGTCGAAGTCGGGGCCCTGGATCAGGCACGGGATGTCTGCCGCCTCGAGCACGCCGCGGGCGAGCTCGGCCTCCAGCTGCGGAACTCCCTCGAGGAGCAGGCAGAACTCTTCGTCGAGCGTCGTCATGGCTCCATCGTAAGCCGCGAGGCCCGGGGAGACGAGCGCACCCGGGCCACAGCCGCCCTACCATGCCCTCCGTGACGCCGCCGCCCGCACCGACGCCCTCCCGGGCCACGCTCGAACCGGACGCCGCACGGGTTCCCGCACGCGTCTGGAGCGGCACGGCCCTGCAGGTGGGCGTCCGCGTGCTCACGACGCTGACGACCTTCGCGGGACTGGCGCTGCTCGCGCGCGGGCTCCCGGGCGTCGAGTTCGGACGCCTCACGTTCTACCTCGCGGCGCTGCTCTTCCTGGAGGCCTGGGTCGACGCGGGGACCTCGACCGCCGCACTCCAGCGAGCGGCCGGGAACGAGGAGGAGCTGGGTCGCTGCGTTCGCGCGGCCCGCCGCCTGCGCGCCGGCGCGGCCGGCCTGGGCACCCTCGCGCTGACGAGCTACGCGCTCCTCGTCCCCGAGCCCGAGTGGACCTTCGTCGCCTGCGCGGGGGCCCTCTCCTTCTCGCGCTGCCTCGAGGCCTCGTCGCTGTGGTTCCACGCGCGCATCGCGTGGCGGGTGCCGACCCGCGTGCGGGCCGTCGTCGCCGTCGCGCGGCTGTCCGCCGTCCTGTGGCTATGGAGCCTGGGCGCGCGGACGTTCGGACCGTTCCTGCTGGCCCACGCCGCGCTCGGCGCCGCGGGCAACGTCGCCCTCTTCCTCCTGGCCCGCGACCACCTCCCTCGTGCCGGCCCGAGCGCACCGGGGTTCGCGGGCGCCGCGCTGTCGCTCGCGGTCCTCGGCATCGCGCAGCAGAGCTACTTCTACGCGGACAACCTGGTCGTCCGCTCTCTCGAAGGAGACGCGAGCCTGGGACACTACAACGCGGCCGTGCGCGTGTTCGGTCTGCTCGTGATGGTCGCCGGCCTGGCCACGAACACCGCGCTCCCCTGGCTCGCCCGCCAGGCGGAACGGACGAGCCTGCAGCGCGCCGCCGTGCGCCTCGGCGCTCCGCTGTTCCTCGGGACCCTGGTCGTCGTGCTCCCGGTGTTCCCGTTCGCCGAGGAGCTCCTGCGGTCCCTGTTCGGGGCGCGCTTCGCGGTCGCGACCAGCAGCCTGCAGTTCCTCCTGGGAGCCGCGCTGCTGGTCTCCCTGGGCAGCGCGTTCCTCACCGCGGTCATCGCCGCGGGTCGCGTGCGGTCCGCGGTCGGCATCGCGCTGGGCGGTCTGGTCCTGAACCTGGTCGGAAACCTGCGGCTCGTCCCCGAGCTCGGGATCGAGGGAGCTGCGATCGCGACGCTGGCCACCGAACTGTTCGTCGGTCTCGCCTCCGCCTGCGTCCTGTTTTCGCTTCCGCCGGGCGCGAAGGCGGCGGCGCGGCGCCCGCACGATCGCTAGGCTCTGCTGCATCATGCGGGTCGGCATCGACTATCGCCCGGCCCTCGTCAACCGCGAGGGGATCGGCCGCTACACGCGCGAGCTCGTGCGGGGCATGGTCGAGCATGCCTACGACGGCAACCTCGGGCTGTTCGGCTACACCTTCGCGAAGCGGAAGTTCTCGCTCGAGGAGCTGGGACTCGCGGGAACGCGCGCCGAGCTGCTGCGCCTGCGCTTCCCCGCGCGCTTCACGCCCTGGCTGATGCAGAAGCTCTCCCGCGGCGTCGACGACCTGGTCGGTGGCTGCCAGGTGTACCACCACACGACCTACGACCGGCTCGAGGTGCGCGAGGCGCTGGAGGTCTCCACGATCCACGACTGCGCCTACATGCTGGACGCGGACTACGTGAGCGAGGAGAGCGCGGCGAAGATGCAGGCGGCCGCGCGCTCCCTCGCGCAGCACGCGCGCCGCGTCCTCGTGCCCTCCGAGTACGTCGGAGCCGAGGTCGTGATGCACCTCGGCGTCTACCCGAACCGCGTCTCGGTGACCGGGCTCGGCTGCGACCACGTCGCGCGGCTCCTTCCCCCGGGAGGCTTCGAGCCGCTGGGGCGCAACGAGACGCCCTATCTCCTCACGGTGTCGCGCGTGGACAACCGCAAGAACCAGGTGCGCGCGCTGGCGGCGTTCGAGCGGCTCGTCCAGGAGGGCTTCCCCCACCGCTGGATCGTGGCCGGACCGGCCGGGCACGGGTCGGAGCACTTCGAGCGGGCTCTCGCCAACTCTCCTGCGCGCGAGCGCGTCGAGTGGCGACGC
>CAZDYS010000071.1:0-11933 GCA_964509445.1 uncultured Planctomycetaceae bacterium | reverse complement strand
CCCGTCCGAGGCCGCCGTCGGGCTGCTCGGTGCGCGGGGCAGGACTCGAGCAGGCGACGAGCGTGAGAGCGAGAGCGGCGAGGTGCAGAGCGAAGCGCGGTCGGTTCGTCATCTAGTACTCCCAGGCGGGTTCGATCAGCGTGGACTCCCAGCGAGCGACGTCGGCCTCGAGCGCGTCGGCGACCTCGGGATTGCCGACGCGCACGTCGGTGGTCTCGCCCGGATCGCTCCACAGGTCGAAGAGGGCGGCGGGCTCGCCCGACTCCCGGCGTACGAGCTTCCAGCGCCCGCGCCGTGCGGCCCAGGGGCCTCCCGACCCCTGCGTGCGCCAGAACAGCGTGCGCTCCTCGAGCGTCCCTCCCGCGAAGAGCGGAGCGAGGTCGACGCCGTCCAGCGGACGGCGCGCCTCCTCGAAGGTCTCCGGGTCGAGCGGGACCCCCGCCGCACGCAGGAAGGTGGGCACCAGGTCGAGCGACGAGCACGGAGCACGCAGGACCGAGTCCGGTTCGATCCGACCGGGCCAGCGCATCGCGCAGGGAACGCGTACGCCTCCCTCCCACAGCGTGCCCTTGCGGCCGCGCAGCGGAGCGTTGTTCGCGCCGGTCTTCGTCTGCCCGCCGTTGTCGTTCGTGAACACGACCAGGGTGCGGTCCGCGATCCCCTCCTCCTCGAGCGCGTCGAGGACCTTCCCCACGTTCTCGTCGAGCGACAGCATCAGCCCGAGGTAGGCGCGGCGCTTGCGATCGTCGATGCCGAGCGAAGCGAGCTCGCTCCAGTGGCGCTTCGCGGGCTGGAGCGGACCGTGAGGTGCGGTGAACGAGAGGAACAGGAAGAACGGACGATCCGCGTTCTCGCGCACGAAGGCCACCGCCGCGTCCCCGAGGCGGTCCGTCACGTAGCCTCCCTCGGGAAGGCGCCGTCCGTTCTCCTGCAGTACGCGCCAGCGCGTGGGCTCCTCGATCGGGTGGTAGCTCCGCGATCCCTGCAGCAGCCCGTGGAAGTGGTCGAAGCCCCTGCGGTTCGGGTGGTAGGCGTCGGGGTAGCCGAGGTGCCACTTGCCGATGCAGGCCGTGCGGTAGCCGGCCGCGCGCAGGCGCTCCGCGAGCGTCGTCTCCCCGAGGTCGAGTCCGCCGTCGTGACCGACGGGCAGGTTGCGCTCGTGCCCGAAGCGCTGCGGGTAGCGACCCGTGAGCAGCGCGGCGCGCGACGGGGAGCACACTGCTCCGGCCATGGTGAAGTCGGTGAAGCGTGCGCCGGCCCGCGCGATCGAGTCGATCGCCGGCGTGCGGTCGGCGAAGAGAGCGTCCGGCTGCTCCTGGAACCCGAAGTCCGCGAAGCCCGCGTCGTCCGCCAGGAGGAGCACCAGGTTGGGCCGGCGCTCCCCGCCGCCCAGGAGGACGCAGGAGGCCGCCAGGACCAGCGAGAGCAGCACGAAGGAGAGGAGCCTCACGCCGCCCATCCTAGGTTCCGAGACGCGGCCGCGAAGGCCGCAGTGCCGCACCGGCGCGGGGGGCGCGCGGGAATCGGTGTCCCATCCCGGCAAGATCCCCGATCCTCCCCGAGGATCGGTCTCCCGGTCCGTAGGATCTTTCGCCCGCATTCCCAGGACTCCTCGAGGCCGACCGCCTCCCCACCGCATCCGAACCATGATCGCTCTCCTCCCGGCTCTCTGGCTCCCGCTCGCGTTCCCGCAGGACGAGACGCCGGCCCCCGCTCCGACGCCCGTCCCCCAGGAGGAGCAGCAGGAGGCGGCCCCCTCGCCGGTCGCGGCCAGCGTCGACGACCACTCCATCACCGAGGCGATGCTGCTGGCGCGCTTCGACCTCTTGCTGGAGACCAGCGGCGTGGACCTCCCGCCGGAGCAGCGAGGCCCCGCCTACGAGCAGACGCGCCCGCGCCTGCTCGACGAGCTGATCGACGAGTTCCTGCTCGAGCGCGCCGCCGCGAAGGCCGGCGTGGACGTCGTGCCCTCCGAGCTGCGCGCCTACATCGAGCGCGACATCGAGTCCGTGCTGCTCCTGCGCGGCATGACGCGGGAAGAGCTGTCGGAGCTGTTCGTGCAGTCGCGCGGCGTGACCCTCGAGGTCTACCTGGAGCAGCAGCTCCAGGTCCCGGCCCTGCGCGCCCTGTGGCTCCGCACGCGGCTCGTCGAGGCCGGTGAAGAGTACGAGCAGGTGACGGCGGAACAGGTGCGCGCGAGGTACGACATCGACGCGCAGACCTCGCTGTCCCGCCCCGCCACCGTCCGCGCGAGTCACATCCTGATCGAGACGAACTCCGCGATGAGCGAGGAGGCGCGCGCCGAGGCGAAGGCACGCGCGGAGGCCGTGCTGGCACTGGCCCGCGCCGAGGGAGCGGACTTCGCGGCGCT
The DNA here is from genome assembly GCA_964509445.1 of uncultured Planctomycetaceae bacterium. Lineage (GTDB taxonomy): Bacteria > Planctomycetota > UBA1135 > UBA1135 > CAZDYS01. The sequence goes on along the minus strand of CAZDYS010000071.1, from coordinate 9,562 downwards.
CGCGAAGGAGCACTCCGAGGGTCCCTCGGGACCGGGTGGCGGCGACCTCGGCTTCTTCCCGCGCACGGGCGCCATGGTGGAGCCCTTCGCGGCCGCCGCCTTCGCGCTCGAGGTCGACGGCGTGAGCGACCTCGTGGAGACCCAGTTCGGCTACCACATCATCCGCTGCACCGATCGCAAAGAGGCGTTCACGGTGCCCTTCGAGACCGCGCAGCCCTGGATCCGGGATCAGCTGCGGCTCGAGCGCGCGAGCGCGGCCTACGAGACGCTGCGCGCCGAGCTGCGCGAAGCCGCGACGATCGAAATGGCCTCTGCGGGCTAGAATCGCGCCCGCGCCCTTCACGGAAGGCCCCCGAGGGTCGAAAGAACCTCGGGGGAGCGCGTCTCGCCCCGCCGCCCCGTCCGAGCCGATGATCCAAGAGAAGCCCGTGGACCTGAAGGAGCCCTCGCTCTACATCAACCGCGAGCTGTCGCTCCTGGAGTTCAACCGCCGCGTCCTCGAGCAGGCGAAGGACCCGAACGTTCCGCTGCTCGAGCGGCTGCGGTTCCTCACGATCTGCAGCACGAACCTCGACGAGTTCTTCGAGATCCGTGTGGCCGGCTTCAAGGAGCAGGTGGCCTACGGCGTCGAGCGTCCGGGGCCGGACGGCTTCAGCCCGCAGGAGACGCTGCGTCGCATCAGCCTGCGCGCGCACGAGCTGGTGGACGAGCAGTACGCGGTGCTCAACCAGAAGATCCTGCCGGCGCTCGCGGAAGAGGGCATCCGCCTGATCCGCCGCCAGAACTGGACCGCGCGCCAGAAGCGCTGGATCGCGCGCACGTTCGAGCAGGAGATCCTGCCGGTCCTGACCCCGATGGGACTCGACCCCTCGCACCCGTTCCCGCGCGTGCTGAACAAGGGGCTCAACTTCCTCGTCACGGTCGAGGGCAAGGACGCCTTCGATCGGGACTCCGGGGTCGCCGTGGTCCAGGTCCCGCGCGCTCTGCCGCGCGTGCTGCGGATTCCCGGAGAGATGACGCGCGCCGAGTACGGGTTCGTGATGCTCTCCTCGATCATCCACGACCACATCGCGGAGCTGTTCCCCGGCATGACCGTGACCGGGTGCTTCCAGTTCCGCGTGACGCGCAACTCGGACCTGTGGGTCGACGAGGAGGAGATCGACAACCTCCTGCAGGCGCTCAAGGGCGAGCTGCCGCGACGCAAGTACGGCGCCGCCGTGCGCCTCGAGGTGGCGGACACGTGCACCGAGGAGATGGCGGAGTTCCTGACCTCCAACGTCGACATCGATGCGGAGGACGTCTATCGCGTCAACGGCCCGGTCAACCTGCACCGGCTCGCGGCGATCTACGAGCTCACCGGGCGCTCGGACCTCAAGTTCCCGCCCTTCGTGCCGGGCACGCGCAGACGCCTCAAGCAGTCGAGCGGCATGTTCGAGGCGGTCCGCCGCGGCGACGTCCTTCTGCACCACCCCTACGAGTCCTTCACGCCGGTCGTCCAGCTCCTGCAGGAGGCGGCCGAGGACCCCGACGTCGTGGCGATCAAGCAGACCGTCTACCGGACGGACCACGACTCGCCGCTCGTGCAGGCCCTGCTCGACGCGGCCATCGCGGGCAAGGAGGTCACCGCGGTGATCGAGCTGCGGGCGCGCTTCGAGGAGGCGAAGAACATCGACCTCGCGACGAAACTGCAGGAGGCCGGCGCGAACGTCGTCTACGGCATCGTGGGCTACAAGGCCCACGCGAAGATGCTGCTGATCGTGCGGCGCGAGGGAAAGCGCATGCGTCGCTACGTCCACCTCGGGACGGGCAACTACCACCCGGGAACGGCGCGCGCCTACACGGACGTCGGGCTGATGACCTGCAACCGGCAGATCGGGAACGACGTGCACCGGCTGTTCCAGCAGCTGACCGGGCTCGGCAAGGCGGGCCGCCTCAAGGCGCTCCTGCAGTCGCCGTTCACCCTCCACAAGCAGCTCCTGAAGCTGATCGACGCGGAGGCGAAGGCGGCGCGCGCCGGCAAGCCCGCGCGCATCCTCGCGCGCATGAACTCGCTGTCCGAGCCGCGCGTGATCCGCGCGCTCTACGCTGCCTCGCTGGCGGGCGTCGAGATCGACCTCGTCGTGCGCGGCGTGTGCTGCCTGCGGCCGGGAGTCCCGGGCGTCTCCGAGAACATCCGCGTGCGCTCGATCGTCGGTCGCTTCCTCGAGCACAGCCGCGTGTACTACTTCTACGCCGGCGGAGAAGAGAAGCTCTTCTGTTCCAGCGCCGACTGGATGCCGCGCAACCTGTTCAAGCGCCTGGAGACCGCGTTCCCCATCGGCGACAGCCGCCTGGCGGCCCGCGTGCTCTACGAGACGCTGGAGATCTGCCTCGAGGACAACCAGCGCGCCTGGCGCCTCGAGCCGTCGGGCCATTACGTGCGCGTGCGGGCCGGCAAGCAGAAGCCGCGCGCGAGCCAGGAGATGCTGCTCGAGATCCTGGCCGACGCCTCCCCGGGCGAGCGCACGCGCAAGCACCCGACCTCGGCCCTCGACGACGAGCCCGAGCTGATCGTGCTGCGGGACGCCCCGGCCAGGTCCGAGGCTCCGCGATCCAAGGGGAACGGGAAGCCCGCGGCGGAGGACGGCTCCGCGTCGAAGGCCCCGGCGCCGCGCCGCGCCCGGCCCAAGCAGCGCGGCAGCTAGCCGTTCTTCGGACGGGCTCCTAGCGCAGGGCCGCCAGCACGCGCGGCGGCAGGAGCCAGCGCAGCTCGCCGCCGTTCTCGAGCTCCGTCCAGGACGCGAGGTCGATCCGCGCGAGGGCTCCGGTGGGAACGACGCAGCGGGCTCCGCACAGGACCTCGATCACGCCCGAGGTGGTCGGCTCGTGGCCCGCGACGAGGACGCGCTCGTAGCCCGGCGCGGCCCCAGCCACCACGCTCAACAGATCCTCCACAGAGCACAGGTACAGGCCCCGGTCGGAGAGCATGCGCACGTCCCAGCCACCCGCCTCGATCGCGAGCTCGGCCGTCCGGCGCGCCCGCACGGCGGAGGAGGACAGGATCAGCTCCGGCACCTCGTCCCGCGCGGTGAGCAGCTCCCCCACCTGCTGCGCCGCGCGCACGCCGCGGGGTCGGAGAGGTCGGTCGTGGTCGGACAGCGGTCGACCCCAGTCCGACTTGCCGTGACGCAGGAGGTAGAGCGAGGCCATCAGCGACGGTGCGGCAGCAACGTAATGCCGCGGACCGCGTCCTCGACCCGCCGACGCGTCTTCTTCTTCCACAAGAGCGGATCCCCCTGCTCCACCGCGCGGCGCGCGACCTCGTCGAGCAGCGCGCGGTAGGCCTTCGCGGCCTCGGAGCTCGCGGCGAAGTCGAACACCGGCGCGCGACGAGAGCTCATCTGCTCCAGGTAGCTGGAGTTCGGCACGGTCGTCTCCAGGAACCCGAGGCCTGTCTCGCGCTCCCAGTCGATCACGCGCCGGTGCAGGAGCTTGCGGAGGTCGACCATGCAGAAGAACGGGTGCACCTGCGGCCGTGGATCGAGGCCCTTCAGGTGCTTCATCAGCTGCGCGAGCGTGCGCAGCGAGAGCGTCGTCGGAATCGTCGGCACGACCAGGTGGTCCACCGCGCGGAACAGGCTGTCCGCCAGGAGCGAGGTCGTCGGCGGACAGTCGATCCAGATCAGCTCGTAGCTCTCGAGCAGGCGACGCAGGAGCCGCGCCAGGGGATCGCCGTCGGCGGCGGCCCCGTTGGCCGGCTCCGGCAGCTCCTGCTCCAGGAGCCGCAGCGAGGGGTCCGCGGGCAACACGTCGAGCTCCGGCGTGTCGCTCTCGCGGATCGCCGCGAGCGGATCGGAGCGTTCCTCGAGGAGGCGCGCGTACCCGCCGTCGATCTTGGGCTGCACGCGGAAGGTGAACGTGGCGGCGGCCTGCGGATCCAGGTCGATCAGGAGCGTACGCACGCCGCTCCGCGCCGAGAGCGTCGCGAGGTTGACCGCCGTGGCGGTCTTCCCGACGCCCCCCTTGCGACTGTAGACGGCGACGAGCCTCACGCGTCCGCGCTCCCCTGCAGGATGCGCTCGAAGGCGCGCATGCGCTGCTTGCCGCGGAACCGTTCGAAGCGCTCGAAGAAGCGCTGGCCGACCTCGCCGCGGTGCTCCTCGAGGCGCGCCGCCAGCCTCCCCATGGCGAGCAGCGTCTCCGGCGGGAGCGCGCTGGCCTCGCCGCGACCGACCTCCTCGACGTAGGCGGCGTGCACGGACAGATCGTTCACCTCGCCGAGCACGGTCTGCATGCGCTTCAGGTCCTGGAGGATCGGCTTGGCCGCCTTGCGATCGTAGAGGTCGCGGAACACCTCGAGCACGTAGCGCAGCTTCTTCGTGCGGATGCGCAGGCCGTGGAGCTCGGCCGGATCCGAGTCCGGCGTGACCTCGCGCCCGCGCTTGAGCACCTTGTCGAGCCGGCGGCGCAGGTGGCGGCTCGCGACCGCCCCGATGGGCGCGCGACCCGCGTCGGTCGTGCGCGCGCCGTCCGGTTCGGCGGTGAGCTCCTCGCGCCAGTTGGCGAGGAAGGTCCGGCAGCGCTCGCTCTCGAGCTCCCCCACCAGCCGGCGTCGCGCCTCCTCGCGCCGGCGCGTGAGGGCAGCGAGGAACGGGCGCAGGTCCCGGCGCGGACGCGCGTCGACGAGCTTCGCGTAGCGGTCCACCTCGAGTCCGAAGACGTCGAGGTCGCGGACCGGACCGGTGACGTTCCCGAGCCAGCGCAGCTCCTTGCCGTAGTGGTCGACGATCGCGCGCGGCAGCGCCTTCGCCAGCTCGTCGAGCACGGCGCGCGAACGTCGAACGGCGACGCGCAGGTCGTGCAGGAACTCCGTGTCGAGGTCCGCCACGGTTCCCGGCAGGTTGGCCTCGATGGCGTCGAGGAACCCGGAGAGAACTCGGCGCACGGCGCGGTCCGTGGGTTCTGCGGGCGTGAGCCGGACCGGCTTCCAGCGGCGCGGGACGAGGGCCAGCGTGCGCAGCGCCTCCTGGAACTCTCCGCCCTCCTGCTCCTCGAGCTCCAGCCCGAAGCGGAGCAGCCGCTCCGCCTGGCCGAACGCGTCCTCGTAGCCGCGCAGACCGCGCAGGACGAGCAACCCCGGCGCGTCCGTCCAGGCACCGGCGGCGGTGCCGTTCTCGGGGCGCCGCATCGAGCGCTCGCGGATCGCGAGCCGCACCACGGTCTTGCCCTCGCGGTCCGTGAGGTCCACGAGCCGCGTGCGCCGCTCGACCTCCGCGATCGGGAACAGTCGCCGGACGTCCAGCAGCGCGTCCATGCGCTCGCGCAGCGGACCCGGAGCGACGTCACCGACGAACGCCAGCTCGCCCCCGCGCAGCGTCGCGGTCAGCGTCTCCTCGGTGTCCGCCGCGCTCCAGACCAGCCGTCCGCCGCGGCTCGACAGCGCGAGCGAGGCTCCCTCCGCGTGGACGCGCCAGTCGAACGTGTCGAGGTAGGTCGTGGCCTCGGTCTCCGGCGCGCGCGGACGCGGGTCGAACTCGGCACGGAGACGCTCCAGCACCTCGGCGGGCCTGCGGGACCCGATCAGGAAGACGATCTCACGCGCGGACATGGGTCGACCCGCCGGGCTCCGGAGCGCGTGCCGGGCGGGCAGGCGCGGGGCTGCGGGGCGACGATTCTACCGCCGAAAAGGCTGATTCGACGGGCGATCCGCCCGATCCGGCGCCGCCGGGAAGCTCCCCGTGGCCCGGCCCGCCGCCCGGCCCTTCAGGAGCCCGGGACCGCGTCCGGGGCGGGGAGCTCGGAGGCGTCCTGGAAGGTCCGGATGCGCAGCTTGGTACCGCCCTGACCCAGCACCTCGGCCTCGTCCTCCAGGTCGACGCGCGTGAGGGGGTGCTCGGCGAGCCACTCCTCGGGCAGCGAGATCTCCAGGCCGTCCTTGCGCGGCGCGACCCGGAAGTCCGGCAGCGGCGCGCGACTGCGCATGCGGTTCAGTCGCACCGCGAGCCGCAGGAGCAGCGCGAGCCGCGGGAGTCGCTCGCCCCAGACGTCGCTCCACTCCTCGAACATCGACGGCAGGAACTTGCGCCGGTGCGCGCGGACCAGGATGCCGAGCCGGCCCTGTTCCTGTCGCGAGAAGCCGGGCATGTCGGAGTGCTGCACGAGGTAGGCGCCGTGCTTGTGGTAGCCGCTGAAGGACACCGCGAGGCCGATCTCGTGGAGCTGGGCCGCCCAGCTCAACAGGAGCGCGCACTCCTCGTCCTGGAGCTCCCACGCCTCCTCGACCTGTCGAAGGCAGCGCAGCGCGCAGCGCTCGATGCGCACGGCGTGGTCCTCGTCGACGTTGTAGCGCTTCGACAGGTGCCGGATCGTGCGGTCGCGGACGTCCTCCTGTCGGATCCGTCCGAGGAGGTCGTACATCACGCCTTCCCGCAGCGCGGCCTTGACCGCACGCATGGACGAGATCTCCATGGTCTCGAACACCGCGCGCAGGATCGCCAGACCACCGGCCAGGACCTGCACGCGATCGGGCTGCAGCTCCGGGAGCTCCAGCCGCGAGATCTTGCCCGCGCCGATCATCAGCTTGCGCAGTTTCTTGATCCCGGCGAGGGTGATCTCGCCGGAGGTCCAGCCGCGCGTCCCGAGGGCCAGCGCGACGGACTTGATCGTGCCGGAGGAACCGACCGCCTCCTCCCAGCCGCGCTCGAGGAAGCGCCGGAACATGTTCTCGAGCTCGAGCGTGGCGGTGAGCTCGGCGCGCCGGAAGTGGTCGGAGGTCAGCTTGCCGTCCCCGAAGAAGGCGCGCGTGTAGCTCACGCAGCCCATCTGGAGGCTGTCGAGGAAGATCGGGCGCGACCCCTTACCGAGCACGCACTCCGTGCTGCCCCCACCGATGTCCACGACCAGGCGGCGTCCGTCGATCCGCGGCAGGTCGTGCGACACGCCGAGCTGGATCAGGCGCGCCTCCTCCACGCCGGAGAGGATCTCGATCGGGAACCCGAGTGCCTCGCTCGCGCGTCGCAGGAGGTCCTTGGGGTGCTTCGCCTTGCGGAACGTCGCCGTGCCGATGGCCCGTACGCGGGAGCTGGGGAGGTCGCGCAGCCGCTGCCCCATCCGGCGCAGCGTCGCGAGCGCGCGCTCCACGGTCTCCTCGTCCAGCCGACCGCGCGCGTCCAGGCCGGCGGCCAGACGCACCGGGTTCCGCAGCCGGTCGATCACGACGATCTGCTCGCCGACCGGGCGCCCCACCACCATGTGGAAGCTGTTCGAGCCGAGGTCGATCGCGACCACGGGCAGGTTCGACTCGTCGGAGAACGCGGTTTCGCCCATGTGCCGTCAGTGTGCCGCGCGGAATGGACGGGATCCAGCGATCGGCGCGCTTGGCCGTCGGCCCGAGGGCGTGCGACAATCCTCGATCTGATGGAGCTCACGACCTGTCCCAACTGCCTCGGCCTGACCGCCGGTTCCGACGCCTGCCCGATCTGCGGTGCGGACGCGGAGGGGCTCGGCGCGGAGGTCGACTTCGACGCCGCCACGCGTACGGCGATCCAGGGACTCGGCGGGCTCTTCGGGGGGATCCTCGAGACCGACGAGGGCGATCACGTCCTGTGGTGCTCGCGCGGCGTGTGCCTCGTGCACCGCGAGATCGGGCTGGCCTGGCGCGCACGCGTGCGCGGCCGCGTGGACGACGTCCGGATCGGTGCGGATCGCGTGCGGCTGCGGGTCGGCGCGGAGGAGACCGAGCTGGCCCTGGACGACGGAGCGGAGCTCGCGTGATCCCCTTCGGTCGGGTCGAGGTGTTCGCGTCGGGCAACCCGCGCGACGTGCGCGAGCGCGGCCTCGTGCTGCGCGCCCAGGGGATCCCCTACGACCAGCTCCAGCGCGGAGGCCTGTTCTTCCTCGTGGTGGAAGAGCCGCACGCCGAGCAGGCCCTGCGCGAGCTGTCCCTCTACGAGACCGAGAACAAGAGCTGGCGCGTCGAGGAGGAGCCGCCTCCCTCCCTGCCCGGCGGCAAGCTGTCCACGCTGGTGTTCGCCGTGCTCCTCGCGGCGTGCCACGCGTTCGCCCAGGCGGAGCTCTTCGGACTGTCCTGGCTCGAACGCGGCGCGGCCCACGCCGAACGCCTCCTGTCCACCGAGCCCTGGCGCGCGGTGACCGCGCTCTTCCTGCACGCCGGTCCGGTGCACCTCGCGTCCAACCTGGTGTTCGGATCGCTCTTCGGCTTCCTGGTCGCCTCCTCCGTCGGCGGCGGGCTCGGGTGGGCGGCGATCCTCCTGGGCGGCGCGCTCGGCAACGTCACCAACGCGCTGCTGCTACCGCCGGAGCACGTGTCCGTCGGCGCGTCGACCGCGGTGTTCGCCGCCGTCGGCGTCCTCGGAGGCAGCGAGTGGCGACGCCGCAACCTGATGCGGCAGCGACAGCTCCGCCGCGCCGCGCCGATCGTGATGGCGCTCGTCCTGCTCGCGTTCCACGGCATCCCGCAGGTGCCCGGCCGGGTCGACGTCGGCGCGCACGTGTGCGGCCTCGCCTGGGGTCTCGTGCTCGGGGCGTTCCTGCCCTGGCTCCTGGAGAGCGGCGCCCGCGACCTGCGCCGCCAGGTGCGCATCGGCCTGGGTGCGCTCCTCCTGATCTTCTTCTCCTGGTCTCTCGCTCTCGGTCTCCCCTCGACAGCAACCTCGTGATGCATCCCCTTCGCCTCGCCGTGCTCCTCTTACCCCTCACGGCCGCCTGCAGCTCCGGCGGCGAGCACCCGGAGACCGGCGCCGTCGAGCCCGGCCGGTCGAGCGGCGCGGTCGAGGAAGAGTCCGCAGCGCGGGACGAGCGCCCGAACATCCTGTTCGTGTACGCGGACGACCACGCGGAGAACGCGGTGAGCGCCTACGGCTCGGGGCTCAACGCGACGCCGAACATCGATCGCCTGGCGGAGGAGGGAGCGCGGTTCGCGAACTCCTTCGTGGGCAACTCGATCTGCGCTCCGGCACGCGCGACGGTCCTCACGGGCCTGCACAGCCACGCCCACGGTGTGATGCGCAACGGGCACACCTTCGAGCCGGGCCAGCGCACCTTCCCGCTGGCGCTGCGCGAGGCCGGCTACCAGACCGCGCTGATCGGCAAGTGGCACCTGCGCAGCGCGCCCGAGGGCTTCGAGCACTACGAGGTGCTGCTCGGCCAGGGCCCCTACTACAACCCCGAGATCCAGTCCCCGTCCGGTCGGCGACGGGTCGAGGGCTACACGACCGAGATCCTCACGGACCTCGCCCTGCGCTGGCTGCGCGAGGACCGCGACGAGTCCCGGCCGTTCCTCCTGATGGTGCACCACAAGGCCCCTCATCGCCGCTGGCTGCCAGGACCGCGGCAGCTCGACCTCTTCGCCGACGTCGACCTGCCGGAGCCCCCGACCCTGTTCGACGACTACGCGGACCGCGCGCCGGGAGCCGCCGCCCAGGAGATGACCGTCGCACGTCACCTCGACGAGCTGGACCTGAAGCTCACGCGTCCCGGAGAGCTGACGGACGCGCAGTACGAGCTCTGGCAGGCGTCCTACGGTCCGCGCAACGAAGCTCTGCGCGCCGCGGGGCTCGAGGGG
>CAZDYS010000070.1:0-12009 GCA_964509445.1 uncultured Planctomycetaceae bacterium | reverse complement strand
CCCCGCCTCCGCCGGGGTTGTTCGGCGGCTGCAGCGCGTCCTCGCCCAGGTCGGAGCCTCCGTGGGCCGCGGCGTTGGCGGCACGCAGCGCGTCCGGATGGTCGCGCACCAGGTGCCCGGGAGTCCCCGAGGGAGGTTCGTCGTAGCGCACCCACTCGGTGAAGGCCGCCTCCGCGCCGAGGCGCGTGATCTGCGCGACGGCGGAGTTCCCGCCGTCGGGGATCGAGAGTCCTCCGACGCCGCCCCCGCTGGCTCCCGTGACCGGGACGGAGATCGGCACCAGGAACGTCTGCTCCGAAGTGAGCTGGTTCCAGCCGATGTTCGAGTCCCCGTTGAAGGTGCCCCAGCCGGAGTTCCACTCGAACACGAAGGCCGCGGGGCCGTTGATGCCGTCCTGCCCCTGCACCATCGGGAGGTCGACGTTGCGCTGGGACACCAGCACGCGGTCTCCCTGCACGCCGCCGTAGGTGATGATCTCGATCCCGCCGATGCGGTAGGGCGTCGTGATCGTCTGGACCGGGCCGGTGATCGGGTTCGAGGTGAACGTGTAGGACTTGCTCATCAGCGCGGCGTAGCCGCCGCTGGCCGAGAAGCCCGCCATGGTCTCCTCGATCGTGCGTCCGTCGACGGGGATGAGCTGCAGCGCGCTGATCGCGAGCTGGTCGGAGCGGATCCCCTGTCCCAGGGTCGGGCTCCAGTCCGGCTGGTTCGGGTCGCTCAGGACGATGGGCTCGCTCTCGCTCCCGCCGTCGCCGGCGCCGATCACGATGCCGACCGCGAAGTTGCCGAGCGGATCGGTGAGCGCGGCGGACCCGCTGGGCGCCGGGGAGAACAGCGGCAGGCTGTAGCCGTAGAGCTGGACCGCGGCGCCGTTCTGGTGGTCCGTGTCCTTCGTGCTGAGCGCGAGGTTCTGGTCCGGCTCGACGGAGAAGCGCTCGCGCGCGAGACGCCCACCGAAGCCCGCGCCCTGGCCGGTCGACTGGAAGGTCGCGTCGAACGAGGTCTGCCCGTTCCGCCGCACCTCGATCAGCTCGTCGCCGATGCGGATCACGCAGGTGTCCGGGAAGCCCTCGGTGGACTCGACCGGGATCGTGTCGGAAGCCGAGTTGATCGACTGGGTCAGCCGCGTGAGCCCGGGCGTGCGCACGGACCAGCGCCCGTCGACCAGCATCCGCATCTGGTCCGGACGGTTGCCGGCGGCGCCCACCTCGACGTGGGTCCAGATGTTCTCCGGCAGCCCCGGCCCCTCGGCCAGCGGATAGCGCACCTCGGCGAACTCCTGGAACGCGGAGGCCGGGTGGTCCCCCATCGCGTCGAGCACGCGGAACACGAGGTCGCCGTCCTCGATGAAGAGCGCCGCACGGTCCGAGTCGGAGAACTGGCCGCCGACGTCCAGGAAGCGGTCGCCGACGTTCACGGCGCGCGGCTGGATCCAGGCCTTCCAGGTGATCGGGCTCAGGCCGACCGCGCCCGCCTGCCAGCCGTGCTGGCTCGCGAGCCCGAGCACGGTCCCGAAGGGCAGGTAGCGTCCCTCGTGGTACTCGATCTCGTCGTCGAAGTGCGAGATGCTGCCGATGCCGTTGATCGCGTCGCGGTCCTCGCGCGAGGGCGCCAGCTGGATCCACGCGACGTCCTCCTCGCGAGAGGCGAAGGTGAGCTGCGGATCCACCTCCGCGCCGTCGACCGCGCCGAGCGTGGGATCCGGATCCCGCAGCGGGATCGTGTCGAAGTTCCCGAGGTGCGGACGCGCGCGGGTCGGGTAGACGGAGCCGAAGCGGTGGTCGTGGCGCGTGGTCGACTCGGGGCCGGTCATCCACCAGGGCGCCTCGCCGTCGAGCCGCGGCTCCTCGTCGAAGTCCTCCTGCCGCGCCCAGAGCTGCAGGAGGTTGCGCTGCGGGACGACGAGGTCGATCTCCTCGCGGTCGCCGCGCGCGCGCTGCACGCCGCTGTTCGCGTTGACGGACGCGCGCAGGTCGAAGCGGAACACGTCCCGGGAGGTGAACGAGAACGGCATGGTGGAGAACTCCAGCTCCACGTCGTTGGCGTTCAGCGCGTTCTTGTAGAGCGCGCGCGCGTCGTCCTCGTCGAGGAAGCCGACCAGCTCGCGCGTGCCGTCCTCGCGCAGCTCGCCCACCTGGGAGAACTGCTCGAACAGGTCCGGGATCACGGGCGCGTCGTTCGGGAGCGGCTCGAGCCCCGCCGCCGGCAGCACGACGCGGCGCAGGAAGTCCTCGAACCCGACGAACGGTCGCGACTGCACGACGATCGAGACCAGGGACTCGGCCTCGTTGCGCGTGATGCGGCTCGAGCCGCTGCGCAGCTTGAGGTTCAGGAAGAGCGCGGTCAGCACCGCCGGCGACGCGGTGTTGATGTTCACCGGCCGCTTCGCGAGCGCGTGGATCACGGTCTCGAACGGCACGTACTCGAGCTGCAGCGGCTGCCACAGGCGGATCTGGTTCTGGTTGGCCGCCTGGACCAGCCCGAACTCGACGTTCACGCCGTCGGTGATCATCACCGTCGTGCCCGCGTTGAAGAAGCGCGGCTCGTCGATGCGCAGCACGCAGCCGTTCGCCGGGCGGCCCGTCACGGGCGCCATCAGCTTCACGCCGCGCATCCAGCGCGCGCCGGCCCCGACCTCGCCGTGGACGGTCGTGGTGCTCTCCAGGAGCTGCAGGAAGTCGTCGCCGAGGGTCTCCGCCATCGCGAAGTCGCCGCAGCGCGCGACCTGCTCCACGGCGTCGAAGCGCGCGAGCTTGCCGGGCTCTCCACTCAGACGGCGCCAGGCCTCGATCGCGAAGGCGCGCTGGTCGAGCACGAAGGAGCCGATCTCGTGCCCGACGGCCTCGCTCGGGCTGCAGACGAGCGCCTGCCCCTCCTCGTCGCGCTCGACGCCGAGGCCGCGCGCGAGGTCGACGAGCTTGCCCCCGTCGCGCTTGCCGTAGCCGATCAGCTCGCGGTTCAGGTACACGAAGCCGCTGTCCTGGTAGCCCGCGACCGAGGAGACCTGCAGCTCGGTGTCCTGGTCCTTCACGGGGGCCGTCAGCCGCGAGACGCTGTCGAGCAGGTTCGCGATCACGTGCGGCCCGGCGGAGTTGAGGTCGATCCGGCCGGCGTCGTCCTCGACCTCCAGGTCCCACATCACGCCGTTCGGGTCGCTCGGGTCGAGGAAGCCCTCGGGGAAGCGGTTCTCGACGGCGATCTCGTCGAGGCTGTCGAAGGTCGGCGTCTCGTCGAGCGTGACGTGAGACGCGCTGAGCTGTGCGCGCGCGTGCCGCGCGGCCGAGTCGAGCGCGATGCGGCTGGCGGCACGGTCCGCCATCTGCGCGCTGGCCTTGTCCGCGTTCCGGACGGTCAACAGGAACGGGGCGCACAGGACGAACAGCGCCATCAGGACGACCAGCACCGCGACCATCGCGAAGCCGGAGCGACTCGTCTCGTTCTGTGCGTGCATGTTCATTCGACCGTCCCGTAGAAGCCGACTCCGACCACCTCGCGCGAGCCGTCGTCGAAGGCGAGGACGATCTCCGGCGGGTCCCGGTGCTCGCGCCGGTCGAGGCCGCCGCCGGCCGCGAAGCGCAGGAGCTCGGGGGACTGCACAATCTGTACCGACTCGGGCAGCTGAATCGGTTCTTGAGCGTGGACGGCCGTGATGACCAGGCTGTCGAGGCTCCCGGGGAACGGACGGCGCTCGTCGGAGAGCACCATCTCCTCGGTGATGTCCCAGACCTGTGCGGTCTCGCTCGTCGCGGCGACGCGCACGCCGTCCACGAACAGCACCAGCTCGAGCCGGTCGTAGCTCAGGCGCACGTGGGTCCAGCGCTCCGGGAGCACGACCCCGGGCCGCGACTGGACGACCACCTGGCCTCCGCGCGAGGAGCGTCCCTCCTTCACGGAGCGCACGTGGAAGCTGCCGCGCAGGGCGCCGCCCTGACCGAGCTCGAGCCGCACGTTCTCCGAGATCGTGAGCAGGCGCCCGCCGCCGACGCCCTCGTGGCGCAGGACGCACTCGATGGTGAACCCGTCGCGGAAGTCGAAGGCGTTGTCGCGCTGCACCGGGATCGTCGCGGCCATGCCGACGCGGTCCGTGAACGAGATCGCGTCCCCGAGGTAGCCGTCCGTCGTGAAGAGCTCCTCGTTCGCGATCCCGATCAGGTTCCCGCCGCCGACGAGCTTCCGGTCCTCGAAGTGCCAGGTCCCCACGACCACGGACGTCTCCGGCGTCAGGAGGCCCGCCTCCGCGTCGACCCGGACGCGCGCCGGGGACTGCGTCGCGATCGCCGTGTTCTGGGCCGAGCGCACCGCGTTCTTCACCAGCCCGGCGGCCTGACGCTTGCCGAAGTCGAGCGTCGCGAACAGCCCGAGCCCGCCTCCCATCACCATCGCCAGGAGGAACATCACCAGGATCAGCTCGAGCAGCGTGAGTCCCGCGTGCCGGACGCGCGGGATGCGCGTGTCCATCGGCCGGTGGGGGTTGCTCGAGCGCGCGCGCACGTCAGTCCGTCTCGAAGTTCGTGATGTCGTCCTCGGTCCCGAAGGTGCCGTCGGGGCCCGCGGAGATCAGCTGGAACGAGCGCAGCCGGAAGAAGCGACCGGTCTTCTCGCTCTTGAGAGCCTTCGGCGCGCTCACGATCTCCTCCCCCGTCACGGGGTCGAAGGTCAGGTAGGGCCGCGGCTTGTTCTCGTACTCGCGCTGGTGGATGTAGGCGACCGGGTTGCCCCAGGAGTCCGGCAGCTCGAACAGCTCGCGCGAGTCGAAGTCCGTCAGGGTCACGGAGCTCTGGTCGTTGTCCGTGTTGACCAGGTCCTCCGACAGGTCGCCGAGACCGCCGGCCTCGAAGCCGTTCGACCACAGCGCGACCACGAGCGCCTCGGAGCCGACGTTCTGGCCCTCGTTCGGCACGCCCTGCTTGTCGGTGAAGAAGCTCAGCGGGTAGCTGCCCTCCTCGGTCTCGTAGAAGTCGACCGCCGCCTCGAGCTGCGTCAACAGGTTGCGCGTGTCCGCGACCTCGACACCTTCCTGGGCGTCCGAGAGCTGCGTGATCAGCACGCCCGCGAGGATCCCGATGATCAGGATCACCGCGAGCAGCTCGATCATGGTGAAGCCGGAGGTTCGTCGCTCGCTCATTGCCTTCCTCGGTAGACCACCGACACGTCGTCCATCTCGACCAGACAGGTACGCCCGCGGTCGCCCTCCACGAGGAGACCGACCAGGAGCGGCACGTTCGCGCCTCCCACGGCGGGAAGCTTCGCGTTCTCGACCAGCGGGATGCCGTCCATGAGGATCGTCACCGTCGTGTCCGAGGAGACGCCCTCGCGCAGGATCGTGAGCCGCACCCACTCGTTCGTCGGGAACGGCTGCTGCATGTCCGTGACCGCGACCGGCTGTCCCTGGCGCACGAAGCGAACCTGCAGGGAGCCGTCCTCGTGGCGGGACACGCTGGCCTCGCCGGTGACGGTGCTCTCGCCGCGGCGCTGCTGCTCGCGCGCGATGAACACGCCGGCCCGTACGGAGTTCTCGCCGACGATCCGCACGCTGGCGGAGAGCGAGACGAACTCGCTCGCGATGTACTCGCGGTAGACCTGGGCGCGGCCGTCGGGCTTGTCGAACTGGCCCTCGATCTTCACCACGCCGTCGCGCATGCCCACCGTCGGCCCGTCGGACTGACGGGTGAGCCAGCCGTTCTTGAGCAGCGTGCGGTTGAAGCCGTCCGTCCACTCGACCTTCTCGTCGTGGTCGTTGACGCGCTCGATCTGCGCGCGCGCCCACAGCCGCCAGGGATCCTCCTCCGGCCGGTCGCGGCGCGCGTCGTCCAGATCCGCGAGCAGCTTGACCGCCTCCGTCGCGTCTCCGTCCAGGTACGCGCACCAGGCCTTGCCGGCGGCCGCCGTGGGCTCGTTCGGCGCGAGCTCGAGGCTGGCGTCGAACGACACGCGCGCGTCGGCCGCGGAACCGAGCCGCAGGAAGTTCGTCCCGCGCAGGGAGTGCACCTCCGGCCGGTCCGGGTCGATGGTGACCGCGCGCTCGAGGTAGCGCTCGGCGTCCTCGAAGCGCCCGAGGCGGAACGCCATGCTGCCGAGGGCGACCAGCGCGTCCTCGAAGTCGACCTCCAGGTCCAGGGCCGCGAGCAGCGACTCGCGCGCTCCCTCGTAGTCGTCCTGGCCGCCGAGCATGCGCCCGCGCAGGTAGAGCGCGTAGGCGTTCTGCGGATCCCGCTCGATGGCGTCCTCGACGAAGCCGAGGGCGTCGGCGTCGTTCCCGGTGATCTGGGCGAGGAAGGCCAGCGCCGCGAGGGCGTGCGACGCGCGCAGCGGGTCCGCGTCGACCGCGTTCTGCAGGAGGTCCCGCGAGGACTCCCACTGGCCGGCCAAGAGGGCCTCGAGGCCGCGGGCGAGCAGGAGGTCGAACCCGGCGCCCTCGTCCTCTCCGGCCTCGGTGTCCGCCCCAGGCCCCCCGGTGCCTCCGGCTCCCCCGCTCGCGAGGTCGGCTCCGGAGCGGGTGAAGAGCTCGATGGCGAGCAGCCCGGCCTGGGCGCGCTGGTGCGCGGGGTCCGCCGAGAGCGCCTGCTCGTAGGACGCGCGCGCGGCGTCGACCTGCCCCAGCGCGAACTGCGTGTCCGCCAGCGCGATGCGGTTGTCCACGCGGACGTGCAGGAGCTCGGGCTTGGTCGGCGCGCTGCGCACCGCCTGCGCGAGGAAGCCCTCGGCCTCCTCGTGGCGGCCGCGCCGCGCGAGGAACGAGCCCAGGCCGCGGTGGACCTCCCAGCTGGTGTTGTCCACGTCGAGCGCGTGCCGCAGCCCCTGCTCGGCTTCCGACCAGAGCAGGAAGCGCTCCTCCAGGAGCGCGAGCCGCACGTGCGGCTCCGCGCGCGCCGGGAAGGCCTCGATCATCGCGCGGTACTCGGCGAAGGCCTCCTCGAAGCGGAAGCCCGCCTCGAGCGACTCGGCGAGCCCGAGCCGCGGCTCCACGTCCTTGGCGTCGTAGGCCGCGCACAGGCGGTACAGCTCCTCCGCGACCGCCAGCGCCTTGGGCGCGTCGTGGCGGTGACGCAGCGCGTAGTCCGCGAGGACGATCGCGTCCTCGAACCCGCCGCGCGTCAGCGGCTCCGGCAGCTGGAGGCGTCGCAGCTCGATCTCGTTCGCGATCGTGTCGGCGAACCCGAAGCTGGAGAAGCTCACGCGCTCGCGCAGCACCGGCGGCGCGCCCACGCTGGCGAGCTTCGCCTTGCCGGTCACCGGATCCACCTCCACGAACGCGATCGCCTCGTTGGCGCGGTTCGGGTCCGCCACCAGGCCGTAGCGGTTCTCGTTCTCGATGCGGCCGAAGATGTACTGCCCCGGACCGAGCTGGATCCAGTCGTACTCCAGGCGATAGCGCGCGTAGCGAGCCTCGCGTTCCGCCGGCGTCTCGTCCTCGAAGGGGTCCTTGCCGGACTCCGACAGCTCGGCGAGCAGCTCCTGGACCGTGGGCTCCTCCTCGAGGACGTTGATCTCGACGGTCTCCTCGGGCTCGAGGAACGGATCGTCGGTCTCGTCCTCGTCGACCTCCAGGCCGTCGAACAGACCGCTGACCTCCTGGACCGCGAGGTCGCGGCGCAGGAGCTTCCCGAAGGCCCGCGGAGCGGGTCCGGGGTCCGTCGGCGGGAGCAGGCTCGCGAGCGGGTGCATCGGCGGCTCGACCAGCTCGAGCGGAGCGAGCGGGCGCGTGTCGCGCGGCTTGGAGAACAGCTCGCGCTCGAGCGGCGGGCGGACCGGGTTCGCGACCGCCACCGAGACGTCCGGCGCGCGGTAGTGGACGAACTCCTCGCTGCCCGTGGAGCGGGGGCGAGGCGTGCGCCTGGTCGTCGGCTTCAAGAGGCCCCAGGTCATGAACCCGAGCACCAGCAGCGCGAGGACGAAGACGGTCTGTTCCTGGCGAAGTCGCATCAGCCTTCCACCTCGTCCTCGTTCCCCAGCTGGGCCAGCACGTCCGCGTCGATGCGCGGGATCACGACGGTGAGGTCGAGCACGACCTCGTCTTCCTTGCTGCGGGTCGGGCGCAGCTCGAAGTCCTCGAGGTGCAGCACGCGGCGCTCTCCCAGCGGACGCTGCGTCCACACCAGGATGCGCTCGAGGGACAGCGACGTCCCGACCAGCTCGAAGCGCACGAGCGTGCGCTCCACGTCTCCGATCCCGTCCCGCGAGTTCAGGCCGGGGTCGAGCTTCACGGAGATGCGCTCGACGCGCCGCGCGCGGGCGTTCAGCGCCAGGTCCACGACGGACTCGACCACGTCGAGCGCTTCGAGGTAGCGCACGATCTCGATCTCCCGCGTCGGCGAGAGGGACGGCATCCCGAGGCCCGCCTCGAGGCGCAGGTTCGAGCGGTTGGCCCGCGTCATCAGGTCGTCGCGAACGCGCGAGAGGATGCGCAGGTACTGGGCGTTCGCCGCGCCGGCGGCGGGATCCAGCTGGAACTCGGGGCGCGGCTCGAACGAGGTGGCGCCCACCAGCGTCGTGAGCGCCGCGCGGAGCTCCTCGTTCTGCGTGCGCGCGTCGGCGAGCTCGTTGGAGCCGAACATCGGATCGGCCAGGTCGCGGTTGTGCCGCGAGATCGCGGTGCGCCGCTGGGAGATGTCGCTCGCGAAGAACGAGTTCACGACGAGGTAGGCGATCAGGAACACGAGCGCTCCGCCGCACACCCCCATCACGAACCGCTTGTTCTCCTGCCAGTAGTCGTTGAGGTCCATGGCTACTCCTCCGCGGCCTCCTCGTCCTCTTCGTCGTCCGCTGGTTCCGCGGGCGGACCGAGCGAGGTGGTGTCGAAGGTGAAGTCGCGCTGTCCCATGCGGTCCTTCGAGGCCGCCTCGGGAACGTCCCGCTGGAACGCGCCGACGAACTCCGAGAACTGCACCGTGGGCGAGTCGGTTCCCTGCCGGCTCAATCCGCGCACGCGCAGGATCGGACGCTCGGACTCGCGCAGAACACCGAGGTCGTCGTCGACGCCGTAGGCCAGGGTCATCGTCTCGAGCCAGAAGTCCTGCGGCAGCTCGCGCTCGAAGACGTCGAGCGCGCGCAGCGTCTGCTCGCCGGCGCCCTTGAGCGCGTACAGCTCCTGCGCGAGCTCGTAGTACTGCGCGTTCTCCGCCAGGAGCGCCTCCGTCCGGTTGTGCTTCGACTTCGCGGCGCGGAGCTTCGTGCCCAGGGACTGCGCCTGCGTGCTCAGGTCCGCCAGCTCGCCCTGCTTCCGCACGGCGAACAGGCCGAGGAACAGGACCGCGAGCACGGCCGCCGCGATCAACCAGGCGGGCCCGGTCATGAAGTCGCGGCGCTTGCGCACGCTCTCCGGCAGGATCTCGATGCCGTAGGCGTCGGGGTCCGAGGCCGAGGCGGCGAGCCCGAGCGCGCAGACCGCCTCGAGCTTGTGCTCCTCCAGCCGCGCGGCGGACTCCGGGTCCAGCTTGGAGGCGTCGACCACGACGAACGGGTCGAACAGCTCGACCGGCACGCTCATCGCGTTCGACAGGTACTCGGTGAGGCCCGGAAGCGCCGCGCCTCCGCCGCACAGGAACACGCGGTCCAGCTTGAGCGTGGTCAGCTTGACCTGGCTCTTCGCGAACATCACGGCCGACTGCAGCAGGCTGTTGAGCTGACCGGCCGGCGCGGTCATCGCGCGCGCGGCCTTCTCCTGGTTCGCGTCGGTGAAGCGACCGCCGAGGTCGAGCGTGCCCTCGTCGATCTTGTACTTCTCCGCCCGGCCGACGTCGACGCCGAAGCGATCCGCGATGGCCTGGTCGAACAGCCCGGAGCCACCGGCCATGTTGCGCGCGAACAGGAGGTCCGTCCCGCGCATCAGGATCACGTCGGTGTTCTCCTTCCCGATGTTCGCGACGAGGACGGTGTCGTCCAGGACGACGCCGTACTGCAGGAACGCGTTGTAGAGCCCGATCGCGTTCGGCGTGAAGGCGTCCAGCTTGGCACCGGCCGCGCTCAGCCCGCCCAGGTGCTCGTCGAGCAGCGACTCGCGCGCCATGCACAGGACCACGACGTCCTCGCCCTCGATCTCCGGGATCTCGGGGAGCACGTTGAAGTCCGAGGCGACCTGCGACTCCGACTGGCCGCCGACCTCCTCGGCCTCGAAGCGCATCAGCTTGCGCAGCTGCCAGTCCGGGAGGCGCGGCACGCGCGTGTAGCGCATGTTGACCTCGCGGCCGGTCACCCCGACGCGCACGAGGCCGGGCTTCGAGCCCGCCAGGGCCTGCCAGCCGGAGGCCACGGTGCCGCCGGCGTTGGGGACGACTTGGAAGTCGGAGACGAGGAAGGTGCTGCCCTTCACCTCGCCCCGCATCAGCTTCACCGTCGCACTGCCGACGTCGATTCCGGTCGCGGTCTTCGCCATGGTTTCGTCCTTACTCCTGCTCGGAGATGCGTGCCTGAGAGGCCGAGACGTGGGCGCGCAGCTCGGGGAACTCCGCGCCGTCGATCGCGCTCAGCACGCGGGTCAGTTTCTCCGCTTCGGCGCCGGAGCGACCGCGGTCGAGGTCCGACGTCGCTTCCTGGATGCGCGCGATCAGGGCGTTCGCCTCGTCCTCGGTCGCGCTTCCGCGGAAGGCCTCGGCGACCTCGCGCGCACGCGCCTCGCACTGCGCGAAGATGTCCGCGAGCTGGAAGAAGCGCGCGCGCTCGAGCTCCTCGGTCACCTCCTGGATGCGCTCGTGCCCGATCGACCCGAGTCGTCCACGGCTCTCCTCGGCCTCGGCCAGGAGCTCGCTCTCGAACGGGTAACGATCGATGAGCTCGGACCAGGCCGCGAGGGCCGGCCCGAAACCGCCGTCCCGCTCCGCCTCGCGCGCCTCGCGGGCGAGGCGCTCGGCCTCCATGCGCTCCGCGCGGAAGGTGTGCTGCAGGTCGAGCGCGGACTGCCCGCCGAAGCCCAGCGCCAGAGCGGCGGTCCCGCCGGCGTAGCGGCAGCTGACGTCGCCCGGGGCGCCCAGGCCGAACTGGATCATGTTCACGCCGCCGCCGACCAGGACGGCGGAGGCAGCCTTGCGCTCGAAGGTCGTCGCGTGGGCCTGGTAGCCGTCCGGACCGACGCTCGCGATGCGCAGGTCGTCCCCCTTGCCGGCGGCCAGCGCGCGGTCCGTCACCGAGCGCAGGTACAGCTTCGCCTGCGGCGAGGCGGGCGCCGAAGCGGTCAGGGAGAGTCCGTCCTCGGTCGCGCTCGCGCTCCAGCCCGCGGTGGCGTCGCCCACGAGCCCGCGCTCGTTCCAGCGCGACAGCGCGAGGTCCGCGAAGAGGACCCGGCCGCTGCGCACGAGGACGGCGCTCGAGCCGCCGGCGCCGAGCACGTGGAGCTCGTACTCCTCGTAGGTGGCCGTGGGCGCGACGGCGGCGGAGTCGGTCACGACGCTCACGTCGTCGAGCGCGACCTCCCCGGCACCGGACGCGGCCTGGCCCGCCACGACGACGGCGGCCGTGTCGTAGCCGGAGAGCGCGGAGAACGAGAGCTCGACGGGCGCGAACCCGTCTCCCTCCGCACGAGCCGGCGCCCAGGCGATCGTCGACGGGAGCGAGCCGTCGCGCGCGGAGAGCTCCAGGCCGACGCGCCCCAGGGCGGCGCCGCTGACCAAGAGCTCCGCGCGGAGCTGGATCGACCCGCGCGTCCCGACCTGCAGGGTCTCGGAGCGCGCGAAGGCCCACTCGCCGGGTTCGAGCACGGTCCCGAGCCCCTCCTGACCCAGGTTCGAGAACGAGCGGTCGACGAAGAAGGACTGCGAGGCCGCCTCGGCATCGTTCCAGGGTCCCGCCTCGGGATCCTCGAAGGAGGCGTTCGCGAGCAGGTTGCCGGGCACCTCGGGAACGGCGGCGGCGCCCTCGGCGGACTCGCCGCGCGGCAGGTACTTCCAGACCGCGAAGCCCGCCACGCCGAGCAGCGCGACGAACAGGAGCGGCGCGAGGAACCCGCGCGAGCCGGAGCTCTTCGCGAGCTTCTCGGCGCTGACGCTCTCGAGCGCGCCGCCAGCGGCCGGCGCGGCG
>CAZDYS010000069.1:0-12020 GCA_964509445.1 uncultured Planctomycetaceae bacterium | reverse complement strand
TCCGTCGTGTCCGGCAGGTAGATCGCGTAGGCGTAGCCCGGCAGCGCGAAGACCTCGGCACCTCCGAGCACGGAGGCCTCCCCGGCGACGAGCTCGTCCGCGGGTTCCATCCACCAGAACGGCAGGCTCTCCAGCACGCCGCGCGCGTGGGCCGTGTAGCGCCACATCTCCTCTCGCTCGCGGAAGTCCTCCATGCGGAGGTCTCCACCGAGCGGGAGCTCGTGATAGCCCGCGTACCACTCCACGCCGCCACCGGAGAACAGGACGTCGTAGAGCATCAGCTTGCGGAGCTCCGTCGCGTTGTCGTCGGTCAGTCCCTGGAGCTGCTCGTCGAAGCCGACGACCCAGGGACGACCCGCCGCCGCGGAGTCCTCGCGCCACTTCTCCACCGCGGCCCCGGCGGTCCACGGGATCGCCTGGATCGAGTTCGTGCTCAGGCGCGAGTCCCCCACCGTCGCGTCCCACTGCGGGTACTCCGAGTCGACCGGCAGCACGTTCGAGTGGAAACCGATCGGGTGGTCGTAGGGATCCACGTCCTGGATGAAGCCGGCGAACTGCGCCATGGCCGCGCCGGACCAGTCGCTCTCCTCGCACAGGTTCCAGTGGATCGCCGGCAGGTGCCCGAAGCGAGCGATCATCTCGCGGTAGAACAGCTTGCGCTGCACGCCCAGCTCGCCCTGATCGAGCCAGGCCTCGTTTCCGTTCTCAGTCTCGCCCAGCACGAACTGCAGGAGGATCCCGCGACGTGCGGCGTGCTCGAAGACCTCGTTCCACTGCGCCAGCTTCGACAGGTCGTAGTGCGTCTTGTCGAACGGGTTGTTGCCGTAGCCCACGAACGGGCAGGTGTCCCAGCCGTCGCCCCCGAGGTTCATCGGCAGGAAGAACAGCGAGTTGATGTCCATCGCGCTCAGGTAGTTGAGCGCCCCGATGATCCCGCGCGAGTCCACGCCCGTGTCGGCCGACACGAAGTACGGATCCCGCGAGCTCCCCAGGCCGCCCGGACCGAAGTCCGCCACGTGCTGCGGGAAGCGGTGCAGCCCGTTCACCAGACCGCTGACGTCGATCCCCCCGTGGTCGACCGTGTTGTCGAACCCCGCGTAGCCGAGGAGGTTCTCCGGACTGTTCGACCCCGCCTTCACGTACCACGTCCCGTCGACGAAGCGCAGGTAGTGGTCGTTGACGTACAGCAGCTTGCCGTGCTCGTAGAAGCCCTCCGGGGGCGTGCTCGTCGGCGAGACGAAGAAGCTGCCGCGCAGCCTGTCGAAGTGGCTCGCGACGCCGGCCTTCGGGTCCAGTGAGACCGCCACGTCCGGTCCGCTGCGGAAGGAGGCCTGGAAGGTCCACTGCCCCGGCAGGTGGACGGGGAAGCGCACGCGCCAGACGTTGCCGCTCCCTCCGCCTTCCCCGTCCCCGTCGAAGTAGCCGGGCACGCGCAGGCGCTCGCCGTCGGGCCCGAAGAGGTCGACGTTCAGCCGGTAGTCGAGGAACGGGTTCGGCGACACGCCGGTCTCGCTCGCCTCGGGCCCCTCGAAGGACAGCGTGATCGGCAGCCAGGGCTCGAGCTTGCCCCCGACGTCGAATCCCACGGTCTCCTCGAAGCCGGCCGTGCGGAACCCGCCGGCCACCTCCACGCTCTCTCCCCCGTCCTCGGGCTCGCCCTCGAGGAGGAACAGGTACTCCGTGTTCGGAGCGAGCCCCTCCAGGAGCACCTCGTGCTCGGTGCGCCCCGCGGAGAGCACGACGCGACCGTCCGCGACGCTCTCTCCACGACGTCCCCAGTCGAGGGTGGCGACCGAGGGGCGATCCGTGCGCCAGGAGACCCGCGCGGTCCCCTCCCCCGACTCGTCCACCCGAACCGATCCCAACACGAGCTCGTCCTGTCCGCCGAATCCGGACAGGACGAGGCCACCGAGCCACATCCAACTGGTGAGCATTGCGCCCTCCACCACCGAGTTCCCGAGCGCTCCGCAACGGCTCCCCACGACCCGTCGTTCCCACCGAAGCGCTACCGAGTCCGCGACGCGAGGTCGCCGGACTGGGCCCCTGCTTCGTCCGGTCCGGCGGAGGAGCTAGAGCGGATCTTCGGGCAATCGTGCGAAGAGCGAGCCCCGTGACGAGGCCCGCGCGGTCCGTCCTTTCCGGCTGCGTTCGAGCCGCGTCACGGACCGTCACATTCTTCTCGGATCAGGAGCGCAGCACGACGCCCTCGCCGTCGCGAGCGGACAGGAGGACCAGCAGCGGACGGTCCAGCCGGACGTGTCGGACCATGCCCGTGCCCTCGGCGACGTCGAGCGCGGGCCGCGAGAGCAGCCACTCCCAGTCCAGCGCCCCGTCGCCCAGCTCGGGGTTCACCGTGAGGTAGCCGACCCCGTAGGTGCTGAGGTTCTGGAAGAAGTGCGTGCCCTGGGACGGCGTGACGCGCAGGTCGCGCAGTCCGGCCTCCACGATCACGCGCGCGCCGGAGATCTGGTTCCAGTCGACCGGGATCCCGAGGTGCCGGTCGGAGGAGCCCCAGCGCCCCACGCCGACCAGGAGATAAGGCTTCTCCTCGCGGCGCAGCCGAGCGTCGTAGCGCGCGACCTCCAGCGCGACCTCGGGGCTGCGCGAACGCTCGAAGCGGTCGCGATCGACGATCACCAGGTCTTCGATGTCGTCGATGCGCGCGTTGCCGAGCACGACCCGGCTGCGACACAGGACGCGCGCGGGATCGACCTCGGCCAGGTCCACCTCGACCAGGTCGCTGGAGGCGGACACCGGCCGCAGCTGCAGGAACGCGAACCGCGCGCGCTCCGTCCGGGTCGCGAAGTTCCCGGCGAACTCGATCTCCACCGGCACGCCCGTCCCCTGGCTGCAGCGCTGTAGGAGGACGTCGAGCAACGGCGCGAGCGGGAACGCGCCGTGCTTGAGCACCTCCGCGAAGCTGACCAGGCGCTTCCCCGGCCGCGCGATGCCGTCCACGATCCGATCGTCCTGCGGCAGCCAGGTGGAGCCGATCCACTTGAGCGTGCCGTCCTCCTCCGCGTCCGAGAGGTCGAAGTGACGCACGGCCGCGGTGCTGTGCAGGTCGCGCGGTCCGGCCAGGTCCACCGCCTGGAACGTGCGCTGGCTGCCCTGCAGCGCGTCGGCGACGGAGGAGAAGCCCACCAGCTCCTTCGGGTAGCGCGGACAGAACCGCAGGCAGGGCTCGCCCCCCACGACCGTGGTGCCCAGCCCGAGGGCCACCGCGGCCACGCCGTCCTCGGGCGCGTGGCCCGGCTCCGGGTACGAGTCCAGGGACCGCGCCACGCCCGCGAAGTCCGGGTAGAAGCGCGAGCCGTGCTGGCGCCCGACCAGCTCCTGCACCATGACGGCCATCTTCTCCTCCTCCAGACGGAACGACGTCATCGAGAGGTAGCGCCGCGCCTGGGCCAGGAAGGCCGAGGCCCACACGCGCTTGACCGCGGAGGAGAGCTGCTCCCAGCGCAGGTCGAGTTCGTAGGCGTTGTTCGCGAGCATGCGCGTCTCGTACACGCCGGCGAAGGGCTGGGAGAGCGAGTCCTCCAGCAGGCTCGAGGAGCGCACCGCCAGCGGATAGCGCACGCGCTGCAGGAACGTGCGCAGCTTGCCGATCGCCTCGCGCGGGAACGGAGCCGCGAGAAACTGGGCGACGATCTCCTCGTCGGGAGCTCCGGAGAGCGCGAACTCGTGGTGCAGGCCCGAACGCAGGAAGTCGTCGTAGAGCTCCGTTCCCAGGACGATCGACGGAGGCACCACGACGTCGACCTCCGGGAACATCGCCTCGATGCCGGACTCGCGCAGCACGCGGTTCGCGAAGGCAGCTCCGCGCGCCTTGCCCCCCAGGGAGCCCCCGCCGATGCGCGTGAAGGTGGCCATCGGCTCGAAGCTGTCGCGATCGAAGTCCACCACCACGGAGCGGTAGCGATCGAGGCGCGTGCTTCGAATCTGGTCGAGCAGGAACGCGCGCAGCGCGTCGACCGAGGGAAAGTCGCTCAGCCGCTGCGGCCGCAGGCGCAGCGCGAGCCCGAACTCCGTCCGGGCCTTCATCCAGTTCGCGAAGTGGTTCCGCTCGGCGTGGTAGACCAGGCTCTCGTCCGAGACCGTGGCGATCACGTCGTTCAGGGACTTCAGGTCGTGCGCCCGCGCGACCTCCCGCCCGGAGGGCTCGCGGAACACGAACGCACCGAAGCCGAAGCGCGTCTCGAGCAGGCTGCCGAGCTCGTGCAGGAGCTGCGCCGATCCCTTCACCAGGAAGTCTGCGCCGAGCTCCGTGGCCAGGGGGCGGTTGTCCTCGCGCGAGGACTGCATCACCAGCCGGACGTCGGGACGCGCCGCGCGCACGCGCTCGCAGAGCTCCTTCCCCGCGCGCGGGTCCTTGGCGCCGCCGCGCGGGAACTCGAAGTCGGAGATCACGCCCAGGACGTGCTCCTCGTAGCGCGTGAACTCCTCCCAGGCCTCCTCGAAGGTCTTCGCGAACAGCACCTTCGGCCGGGCACGCATGCGCAACACGCGCTGGGAGAGGTTCAGGTCCTCGGACAGGAGCCGCTCGGTGTGCTGGTAGAGCTCGCCGTAGATCGCCGGGAGGAACGACGAGTAGTAGCGCACCCCGTCCTCCACCACCAGGAGCACCGGCACGCCCATCGAGTTGGTGTCGGCCTCGACGTTGTGCCGGTCCTCGACCAGCTTGACGATCGCCAGGAGGAGCCGCGGATCGCCCTGCCACAGGAAGAGCTCCTCCAGCTGCGAGGTGTCGTGTTCGCGTGCGAAGGCGGCGAGCTCGCGGCTGGTGTAGGCCAGCGCGACGACCGGGAGCTCCAACCCCAGCTCGCGCAGACCGCGGACGAGGTCGACGGCCGTGCACTCCCCTGTGCGCAGGCTGGCGATGACGAGGTCGAAGCCGACGTCTCCGGCGGCCAGCTCGAGCGCCTCCGGGACGGAGGAGACCTCGACGACCTGCGGCACCTGCACGAGCCGCAGGTCGACGAACTGCCCCACGAGCGTCTCGTGCAGCTCCCCGTCCTCGGACAGGATGAACGAGTCGTAGGGGCTCGCGACGAGCAGGATCCGCAGCACGCGCCGCTGCATCAGCCCGTGGAAGCCTCCACGGGCCGAGGACGCTCTCCGGCACCCCTCGCCGTCCACCGGGGCTACACCACGCCCTGGTCGATCATCGCGTCCGCGACCTTCAGGAAGCCCGCGATGTTCGCCCCGTTGACGTAGTTGCCGGGGGTCCCGAAGCGCTCGGCGGCGTCCACGCAGGCCGCGTGGATGTCGCCCATGATCATGCGCAGGCGCTCGTCGACCTCTTCCCGGTGCCAGTTGTAGCGCATGCTGTTCTGCGCCATCTCGAGCCCGGACACCGCGACGCCGCCGGCGTTGGCGGCCTTGCCCGGTCCGTAGAGGATCTTCTTCTCGACGAAGAGCTCCACGCCGGCCGCGACGGTCGGCATGTTGGCTCCTTCGCTCACGACCTGGACGCCGCCCGCGAGGAGGTTCTTCGCGTCGCCGAGCGAGATCTCGTTCTGCGTCGCGCAGGGGAACGCGGCGTAGGCCTCGTGGGACCACAGCGGGTTGGTGTCGCTCGAGGCGTCCCGCTCGGTGAAGGTCGCGCTCGGGAACTTCTCCGCGTACTCGGAGATGCGGCCGCGGCGGTTGTTCTTCAGGTCGAGGACGAAGGCCAGCTTCTCCTCGTCGATCCCGTCGGGGTCGTACACGTAGCCGCCCGAGTCGGAGAGGGTGACGACCTTCGCGCCCCGGTCGATCAGCTTCTCGGTCGCGTACTGCGCCACGTTGCCGCTGCCGGACACCAGACAGGTCTTGCCCTCGAAGGACTCGTCGCGCGTGCGCATCATCTCCCGCGCGAAGTAGACCGCCCCGTAGCCGGTGGCCTCGGGCCGGATCAGCGAACCACCCCAGCCGATCCCCTTGCCCGTCAGGACCCCGGTGAACTCGTTCGCGATCCGCTTGTACTGCCCGAAGAGGTACCCGATCTCGCGACCGCCCACGCCGATGTCGCCGGCCGGCACGTCGGTGTTCGCGCCGATGTGCCGGTACAGCTCGGTCATGAAGCTCTGGCAGAAGCGCATGACCTCGTCCTCGCTCTTGCCCTTCGGGTCGAAGTCGCTGCCGCCCTTGCCGCCGCCCATCGGGAGCGTCGTCAGCGAGTTCTTGAAGACCTGCTCGAAGGCCAGGAACTTCAGGATCCCGAGGTTGACCGACGGGTGGAAGCGCAGGCCGCCCTTGTACGGACCGATCGCGCTGTTCATCTCGATGCGGAAGCCGCGGTTGACGCGCACCTGACCGCGGTCGTCCTGCCAGGGCACGCGGAACATCAGAACCCGCTCCGGCTCGATCATCCGCTCGAGGACGCGCGCGCTCTTGTACTCGGGATGCTGCTCCAGCACGACCACGAGCGAATCGGCGACCTCCTGGACCGCCTGGTGGAACTCGGGCTCGGAGGGGTTCTTGGCGACGACGGCCTCCATCAACTGGCTGACGTACTCGTGCATGAAACGGTCGGGGGTCGCGCCGCGGAGACGGCGAATCGTGCGAAGCGGAGAGAGCGCGCGACGGCCGCGCGCGAGACGGGGGAAGCGGATCTAGCCGGGGCCCCGCGAGGCACCGGTGTTCGTCGTCGGAAGAGCGCGAGGGTGCGCGCCGGCGATCTCAGCCATCTTGGGGCGGCGCAGCGTCCTTTCCCACCGCGCGCTGAGGTGCGTTGCGTCCCGACCGAGCGGCGCGCAGGCGCAGTCCGACGTCCTCGTAGCCGGGCCAGAAGGACTGGATCAACGCGAGGTACTGGATCTCCTCCTGGACGCTCTCGGCGGCGAGCGCGCGCGCGTAGGAGCGTTCGGCCAGGTCGACGAAGGCCAGCAGCGTCGCGCGCCGCTGGAGCGCCTCTTCGCGTTCCTCGAAGGCGGCGTGCGTGGCGAGCAGCTCGTCGTACAGGAGGATCGCGCGAGTGTAGTCGTCCGCGCGCTCCAGCAGATGAACCTCGGCGAGGAGGTCCTCGACCGAGCGCACGGGAGCGGCCGCCTCCGCGTCGACGGGATTCGACGGCGCGAGCCCGTCGGGCAGGGCCTCGGCGGAGGCCTCCGTCGCTCCGGCGGCATCGCGCGCGCTCGCCTCGGCTCCACGAACGACTCCGGTCGGTTCGCTGTCCGACCCGGTGGCGGAGGAGGGCTCGAGGGCGGGCACGTCCGTGCGCGGCGCGGGCGCACCGCAGGCCGCCAGGAGGACCGAGGCACAGAGGAGGGAGCGGAGGAGGGTCACGACGTCGCGTCCCAGCCTAAGGCGCACCGCGCTGGACGCCAACCTCCTCCGCCGCGCGGTCAGTCGGCGGAGCGCTGGGGCTCCTCCACCCGCACCTCGACCGTGGGCTCCCCCTCGGTGAGCACCAGCGTGCGGTCGAGCGGCAGGCTCTCCCAGCGCTGGGTCGTCTTGCTGCGCGGCCAGAAGACCTCCACGGAGACGAGCTCGCGGGCCGCGCCGAGGCCCACGTGCTGCGTGATCGGGCTGCAGCCGAAGCTGCCTCCGGTCGTGACCTGGCGGTGGACCTGACGCGTCCCGTTCGCATCCCGGACGGTCAGCGTCAGACGAGCCCCGAGTCCGGTGCGGTTCTCGCGCGTCCCGACCAGGCGAACCTTGGCCCAGCGATTCCCGAAGCCCGGGTTCTCGAACAGGACGTTCCCGAACGCGTCCCCGAGGTAGGCCCCCCCGATCTGCTCGAACAGGTCGAGGTCTCCGTCGTGATCGAGGTCCCCGAAGGCCACCGCGTGCCCCTTCTGCAGGTGGCCGAACCCGCCGGCGGTCGTCACGTCCTCGAAGCCTCGTCCCGCTCGGTTGCGATACATCACGTTGGGGATCAGCCCGTCGTAGAACGGGTAGCCGGTGCCGAGGTACACGTCGAGGAACCCGTCCCCGTCGACGTCGCCGAAGTTCGCTCCCATCGGCAGCGTGACGCGCTCGAGCCCGAGCTCCTCGGCCGCGTTCGTGAACGTCCCGTCGCCCTCGTTGCGGTACAGCCGCGGCGCCTCGGCCCCGAAGCGCTCGTAGTCCTCGCCCAGGTAGCTGGCCACCACCGGCGCGAGCCGGTAGCCCTGTCCGCGCGTGCCCTGGTCGTAGCTCGACACGTAGAGGTCCAGGTCCCCGTCGTTGTCGTAGTCGAAGAACCAGGTCGGGAAGCTCTTCAGAGGCCAGGCGACCTTCAGCTTCCCCGCGAGGTCCGAGAAGGTGCCGTTGCCGTTGTTGTGGTAGAGCCGGTTGGGGCTGTTCAGGTTGGAGACGTAGAGGTCGCTCCAGCCGTCCCCGTCGTAGTCGCCCCAGGTCGAGCCCTTCGCGTAGAAGCCGTTCGTGACGCCGGCCTCGGCCGCGACGTCGCGAAAGGTGCCGTCCCCCTGGTTCTGGAAGAGCTGACACGGGTGCGGCTTCTTCGGCGAGGACTCGTTGCCGACGAAGAGGTCCAGGTCCCCGTCGAGGTCGTAGTCGCACCAGCCGGCCGTCTGGGTCGGGTGGAACGACTCCGCGAGCCCGGCGGCGAAGGTCACGTCGACGAAGCGGCCCCCGTCGTTGCGCAGGAGCGAGTTCGGCACCTCTCCCGACTTGCCGTAGAGCCAGGCTCCGCGCAACACGAGCACGTCCATGTCGCCGTCCCCGTCGTAGTCCCCCGTGACGAGGTTCAGGCCGCCCCACAGACCGAGGAGGTTCGCCTCCTCGGTCCGCTCGACGAAGGCGCCGGCCGGCCCGCGCGACCACAGGCGCAGCTGGCCGTCGGTGTTCCAGGTCGAGGCGAGGACGTCGAGCAGGCCGTCGCCGTCGAAGTCCTCGAGCACGGCGCCCCCGCACAGGTCGAAGGAGTTCAAACCGAGGTCCGGAGCCACGTCCGTGAAGCGCGGGAAGCCGTCGCGCGCCCCGAACACCTCGGGCGCGATGCGCTCGTCCTCGCGCAGGCCGTCGGGCCACTCCCCCACGGTCATCGCCGCGACGTTCAGGAGCCAGCGCGTGCAGAGCTCGAGCGCCTCGTCGTCCGGCGTCCGGCGACGAGCCTCGCGGAACCACTTCATCGCCGTGCGCGACCCTTCCTGGTCGACGTGCACGCCCTCCTCCTC
This sequence comes from uncultured Planctomycetaceae bacterium, assembly GCA_964509445.1. GTDB lineage: Bacteria > Planctomycetota > UBA1135 > UBA1135 > CAZDYS01. The sequence goes on along the minus strand of CAZDYS010000069.1, from coordinate 2,916 downwards.
GATCGGCAGGATGCAGCTCTTCGCGCTGTGGCGTGCGACGCAGTTCTGGGTCTCGCCCCAGCGCATCCAGGCGACGCCCAGGTCGTAGGGCAGCTTGCTCGCGAAGGGCGGCCAGGCCTCGTCCGGCAGGCGCGACAGGATCCGCCAGCTCTCGTCGAACGCCTCGATCGCGCCTTCGTTGTCCCCCAGGCGGAGCCGGTTCTCGCCCAGGTCGTAGTGGATGCGCGCGATCGTCTTCGGGTTCGTGCGCGCGTCCGTCTGGGACAGGAGCTTCTCCACGCGCTCGAGCGGCTTCGTCCCGAGGTAGCTGTTCTGCCGGTCGCGCTTGGCGTGGACGTCGGCCAGGAGCGCGAGCATGCGCTCGTGCCCGGCGAGGTCCTCCTGAGGCGCGGCGCCGGAGGCGAGCGCGGCGAGGAGCGGAGTGGCGAGGAGGCTCAGCATCGTTCCGAGTGTACCCCTCGACCGGGAGGCCGTCCGGAGTGGAGCCGACCCGGCCTGGCCCGCTCCGGGACGCCGCCCGGGCCCCGCAGGACACTCGCGGCGGGCGGCCAACGGGCGCGGGCCCTACTGGGACTCGAGCCAGTCGACGAGCAGACGCACGCCGACGCCGGTCCCCGCCGGACCGCCCTGGTAGTCGCGGTCCTCGGTGTTCCAGGCCGTCCCGGCGATGTCGAGGTGCGCCCAGGGCACGTCCCCGACGAAGTGCGACAGGAACGCCCCGCCGATGGTCGAGCCGGCCCCCTGCCCCGTGTTGATGTTCCGCAGGTCCGCGACGCGACCGCGCAGCTGACGCTTGTGGAGGTCGAGCAGCGGCAGCTTCCAGACCGCCTCGCCCGTGCGCTCGCCGCTCGCGACCAGCTCGTCCTGCAGCCCGACGTCGTTCCCCATCACCCCGGAGAGCTCGTGCCCCAGGGCGACGATCACCGCGCCGGTGAGGGTCGCGAGGTCGACGATCGCCTCCGGCTTGATCTTCTTGACCGCGTAGCACAGGGCGTCGGCCAGGATCAGCCGTCCCTCGGCGTCGGTGTTGATGACCTCGATCGTCTTGCCGTTCATCGCGGTCACGACGTCGCCCGGCTTGGTGGCCTTGCCGTTGATCAGGTTCTCGGAGGTCGGCACGAGTCCGTGGATCTCGATCGGGAGGTCGAGACCGGCCAGCGCGTGGAACGCCCCGAGGATCGCCGCGCCGCCGGACATGTCGTACTTCATGTCCTCCATCTTGGCGGCCGGTTTGATGCTGATGCCCCCGGCGTCGAAGCTCAGCCCCTTGCCGACGATGCAGACCTTCTTCTTGGCCTTCTTCTTCGGCTTGTAGGTGAGGTGGACGAGGTAGGCGGGCTCGTCGGAGCCGGCGGAGACCGACAGGAGCGAGCCCATGCCCATCTGCCCCATCGTCTTCTCGTCCAGCGCCTTGGCGGTGATCTGCGGGCTCTTGCGCGCGATCCCCTTGGCCTCGCGCACGAGGTCACGCGGGCGCATGCGGTTGCCGGGGGTGTCCTGCAGGCGACGCGTGAACAGGTTGGCGTCCCCGATCGTCTCGCCCTTCTTCGCGCCGCTCCGGAACGCGGAGCCGCCGCCGCACAGGACGACGCGCTTCAGGTAGGCGGGCTTCTTGTCGCTCTTCAGGTGCCCGGGGTCGTTCGTCCCCATCACGGCTCCCTCCGCCGCGGCCTGACCGCAGCCCGCGGCGCCGCCCGCGGCCTTCTCGACGTTCGCCGGGATCCACACCGTGAGAGAGGCCGCGCGGACCTTCTCGGCCTTCTTGACCGCGATCGCAGCGGCTCGACGCACGCGCTCGGGCGTGACGTCCTTCGCGTCCCCCAGTCCGATCTTGAGCACGCGCGCCGCCGGTCCGCGCGTCGCGTCCGTGAGGCGCGCCTCGCGGAAGTCCCCGCCGAAGGCCTCCTTCGACAGCGCGGGGACCTCGACGCCCTTCGGCAGGCGAACGGTGTCCCCCTGGGTTCCGAGCACGCACAACAGGTCCGTCTTCGTGAGCGCCGCCTTGGCGTCCTTCGTGGTGAGCTTCATGGGCTACATGTCGATGTACTTGGGACCGCCCCCGCCCTCGGGCACGGTCCACTCGATGATCTGGTACGGGTCCGCCACGTCGCAGGTCTTGCAGTGCACGCAGTTGGAGGCGTTGATCACGACGCCGCCCTTCTCGCGCGCCTCGCCGGCGTCGGCGTGAGGCCACTCGTAGACCGCCGCCGGACAGAAGTGCTGGCACGGGTTGCCGTACTCCTCGGTGCAGCGGGTGATGCACAGGTCGTTGTCCATCACGACCAGGTGCGAGGGCTGATCCTCCTCGTGGATCGCGCCGGAGAGGTAGACGTCCGTGAGCTTGTCGACCCCGTACTTGTCGTCGAAGGTCGGCTTCTCGAGGCGCGCGCGCGACAGCTCGTGCATCTCGGCGTGGTCCGGCACGGCCTTGCGGCGCGCGACGAGGCCGCGACCTCCGGTGATCATCTGCACGCCCGCGTCCAGCACGCCGGTGAAGAACCCGCTCTGGAACGCCTGGCGGAAGTTGCGCACGCCCCACAGCTCGTCCTTGGCCCAGGACGCCTCGAAGCGACGCGTGTAGCCCGAGAGACCGGCGGCGGAGGTGTCGTCCTTCTCGAGCGCCTCGAAGATGCCCTCGGCGGCGAGCATCCCGGACTTCATCGCGAGGTGGATGCCCTTGAGCCGCGACATGTTCACGAAGCCCGCGGAGTCGCCGGTGATGCAGAACCCGTCCCCCTGGAGCTGCGGCATCGCGAAGTAGCCGCCGCCGGGGATCGTCTTCGCGCCGTAGCGCACGAGCTCGCCGCCCTCGAGGAGCGCAGCGATGGTCGGGTGCTGCTTCCACTCGACGAACAGCGCGTGCGGGTCGAGGGCCGCGTCGCCCTGGTCGAGGCCGATCACGAAGCCGATCGAGAG
>CAZDYS010000068.1:0-12022 GCA_964509445.1 uncultured Planctomycetaceae bacterium | reverse complement strand
GCTACGCCGCCCTGAACTTCGGCGTGGACGAGCTGGCCTCCTACGACGGCTTCCGCCCGGCCGCGGAGGACGGCCGCACCTTGCCCGATCCTGCGACGCTTGTGCGCAACTCGGACGAGCAGCTGTGGGCGCTGGCCCTGTTCCTCGAGTCCCTCGAAGCCCCGGAGCGGCCGCGGACCGGTACGACCGACGAGGAACGCGACGCGGTCGAGCGCGGGGCAGCGCTCTTCGACGAGGAGGGCTGCGTGCGCTGCCACGCTCCTCCGCACTACACGAACGATCGGCTGGTCCCCGTGGCCGCGCACACCCCGACGCCCGAGGAGCGTGAGCGCTGGAACCCGATGCGGCGCCGCGTCGGAACGGACCCCGGGCTCACGCTGCGCACGCGCCGGGGGACGGGGTACTACAAGGTGCCCTCCCTGCGAGGCGTGTGGTATCGGCCCTCGTTCCTGCACGACGGGTCGCTCGCGACCCTCGAGGACCTGTTCGACCCGGCACGTCTCGGGGAGGACTACGTCCCGACCGGCTACCGGGGCCCCTTCGGCACGCGTCGGTCGGTCCCGGGGCATCCCTTCGGACTCGAGCGAACGGCCGCCGAGCGCGCCGACCTGATCGCGTTCCTGCGGTCGCTCTAGCCGGGCGTCGGCTCCTCGCCGCGTCGCGCGCGCGCTAGGATGAAGGCGAACGACGACCGCCTTCCCTCCGACCGACCGAACCGCCGATGCTCGCATCCCTCACGCCCGCTCTGGTCGCCCTGCAACAAGTCAACGGCATCGAGGCGCTCCTGGTGTTGCTCCTCCCGCTGCTCGCCTGGGCGATCCCCGTCTGGCTCCTGGCGCGGATCCTCGTGCGACTGGGCGCGATCCAGGCCGTGCTCGAGCGCGACCGCTAGGGCCTGCACATGAGCACCGACCGCTTCTATCCGATCGGGACGCCGGGAGTGCCCTGGAGCGACGACGAGCGACACCAGTGGTCCAGCACCCGGTCCGTCGAGCGGAGCTACCGCGAGGAGGTGCTCGCGCCCCTCGAAGGACTCCGGGAGACGCACCGCGTCGAGACCTATGGCGCGCTGAGCGTCGACCCGGAACGCTACCCGCTCTTCTGCGCGCACCCCTCGCGCGTGGTCGAGGGGGCTCCCTGGGTGCTGGTCACCGGCGGCGTGCACGGCTACGAGACCAGCGGCGTCCAGGGTGCGCTGCTGTTCCTCCGCGAGCACGCCGGCGCGCTCGCGCAGCGCTGCAACCTGGTCGTCGCCCCCTGCGTCAGCCCCTGGGGCTACGAGCGCGTCCAGCGCTGGAACGCGCAGGCGCTCGACCCGAACCGCTCGTTCCGCGCGGACAGCCCCTCCGAGGAGGCGGCGGCGCTGTGGAAGCACGTGCGCGGGCTGGGCGTGTCCTTCCTCGCGCACTTCGACCTGCACGAGACGACCGACAGCGACGAGGACGAGTTCCGGCCCGCCGTGGCCGCCCGCGACGGCGTCGCCTTCGAGCCCGGCACGATCCCGGACGGCTTCTACACGGTCGGCGACACCGAGAACCCCGAGATCGGGTTCCACTCCGCGCTGATCGAGGGCGTGCGCCAGGTCACGCACATCGCTCCGCCCGACGAGAACGGAGAGATCATCGGTTCGGCCGTCGTTGCGCCGGGCGTGATCCTCTACCCGTTCCAGGCGCTGGGACTCTGCGCCGGCCTGACGGACGCGCGGTTCGCGACCACGACGGAGGTCTACCCCGACAGCCCGCGCGCGACGGACGCGATCTGCAACGAGGCGCAGGTGGCCGCCGTCCGGGCGGGGCTGGAGTACGCGCTGGAGTCGGCTCCCGCCTGACGAGCGTCGAGGACCCCGCCCCGGAGACCGGACTCAAGGTTTTCGCCCGGGCGCTCGACCCTCAGGTCGTGGATCCCTTCAGCTGCCCACTCTGCGAGGGCGCCGACGCGCGCCCGGTCTTCGACCGCACCGTCCTGCACCCGCGCTGGTTCACGCCCGGAGCGCCGCCCGAGGTCCACCTGCGGTACGTGGCCTGCTCCCGCTGCGGCCACGTGACGATGCACCCGCGCCTCTCCTTCGAGGAGGTGGCCGACAACTACCGCGCCTCCCCCACGCCGACCCGCGAGAGCCAGGACGCGCTGCGCGCGAAGATCTACGCCGAGCGCGTCGCGTTCGTCGAGCGCCAGCTCGAGGGACGTCCTCGCTCCCTGGTCGTCGAGGTCGGCGCCGCCTACGGCGACTTCCTGCGCGCGCTCCCGGGCTTCGCGCGACGCGTCGGCGTCGAGCCGTCCGAGACCTACCGCGCGTACCACGACCGGACCGGTGACCTGGAGATCCACGCGACGATGCTCGAGCACCTCGCCGAAGAGGTGCCGGACCTCGCGGGGCACGCGGACCTGGTCGTCGCGAGCCACGTGCTCGAGCACGCCGAGGATCCGCGCCGGTTCGTGCGCGACCTCGGCGCCCTGGCGAGCCCGGGCGGCCTGGTCTACCTGGAGGTCCCGTCGATCGAGGCCATGGCGCGCTGCGACAAGCCGCTCTACCAGACCATCCACGTCGGGCACGTCTCCCAGTTCAGCGTGCCGACGCTCCAGCGCCTCTGCATCTGCGAGGGACTGACCCCGGTGGCGATCGAGACCACGGCGCGTCACGACTATCCCGTCGTGCGCGGCGTCTTCGAGCGCGCCCCGGAGCCCAGCGAGCTCGCCACTCTCTTCGAGCACCACGGCGAGGCGGTCCACGAGGCCACGCGCGCCGCGCGCGCCACCCTGGACGAGGTCCTGAACTCGTCCGCTGCGCACACGCTCGTGTGGGGCTGCGGTCAGGACCTCCTCGACGTCCTCGACACGTTCACCGAGGCGGAGCTGGCGGAGATCGCGCGGCGCGCGACGCTGGTCGACGCCAGCCCGGACAAGCAGGGACGCACGCTGCGCGGGCTGGAGATCCTCGCGCCGGAAGCGAGCGCGTCCCGGGCGGTGGGCGCCGTGGTCATCACCTCCCGCAGCGAGCTGCTGCAGGCCGACATCGAACACGCCGCCCGCGAGCTCCTCGACGGCGTGCGCGTCGCGCGTCTGTACCCGCTGAACGCCTGACCCCGGTCCGGCGGCCGCGCGTCACTCGCGCTCGACGACGCGCTCGGCCTCGGCCCGTAGATTCACGACGTCGCGCTGCCAGAGGCTCGTCTGGCTCGGCTGACCGAAGAACATCGGCGTGGACTTGGCGACCTTCAGCGCGTCGCGCGCGAGCTCCCGCTCTCCGATCCGCGCGAGGGCCATCGCCCGATAGCAGGCGGCCGGAGCGCGCAGCTTCTCCCGCGGCAGGTCGAGGATCGAGTAGTGCACGCCGAGCGCCTCCTCGTAGCGCCCGGACCGGTAGTAGGAGGCGGCCAGCGCTTCGAGGTACGTCTCGATCCCTGGAGCGAGCTCGTTCAGCCGCAGGGCGATGGGCAGCGCTTCCTCGGGCCGCCGTTCGCTCGCGTCCGGAACGTCGCACGCGAGCCGTACGAACCGGTGCATCAGCTCCGGGACCTCGCCCAGGTCACGGAGGCCCTCGCGCAGCACGGCCAGGGCCTCGGCATGTCGATCGCTGCTCGTCAGCGCATAGGCGTAGTCCATCACCACGCGGAGGCTGAGCGCATCGCTCGCACGGAGGTACTCCAGACCGGGACCGAGCAGCTCGGACGCCTCCTCGAAGGCGCCCTTCACCATCAGGAGCGAACCGAGCGCGAGCTCCAGCTCGGGATCGGGCTCCAGGGAGCGGACGAACCCCTCCAGCTGATCGAACGGCTCCCGGCGCGAGCTGAGTACCAGGCTCTCCCCGAGGGGCTTCAGCGCCTCCTGGAGCTGACCGGTGGACGCGGTGGCACGAGCGAGCTCGAAGAGCGGGCGTGCTTCGTCCCAGCGCCCCAGGGCCGCCAGCAGGCCCCCCCGCCAGAGGCGGGGAACCGGGGAGCCCGGCCGCAGGGACTCGGCGGCGACGACGTAGGGCAGCGCCTCCTCGAGCGGCGCCCCGCGATAGACCTGGAACAACCCGAGGATCCCGTTCATGCGGAAGTCGCCGGGGTGGTTCTCGCGCGCCGGCTCGATGATGTCGTCGAGGAGCTCCGGGGCGTCGTTGAGGCCGGCCGCGGTCGCGAGGAGCATCGTCGTCGTCGGCGACGCCTGCCGCGCCTCCGGGGAGCGGGCCAGCGCGAACAGCTCCTCCCGATCGTTGGCGAGGAGGACGTTCCTCAGGCGATCGCGAAAGGGATCCGGGTCGACGTGCTGAGCGAGCTTCAGGAGCCGGCTCCAGCGTTCCTCCCGGACCTGGTGGACGCCCCAGTCGTCGAGCACGCCGCCCACCAGGAGCCCGGCCTCCGACCCGGGCTCGATGCCCGCCGCGCGCAGCCGCTCGGCGGCCTCCGAGGGCGTGGTGCCGAGCGGATCGACGCCGAGGATCGCGAAGGCGTGCGCGAAGCTCTGCTCCAGATCCAGGCGCTCGAGGCGACCGCCGAAGCCCAGGTTCGTGTCGAGGGCCTGCTGCAAGAGGTCCAGGGCCTCCGCGCGCGCGCGGGTCCGTTCGCGCTCGAGGCGCAAGACCTCGCGCTCCGCGACGACTTCCTCCACGAAACCGGACAGCTCGTCCCGAGCCGCCGCGTCGTTGGCAGAGGCGACCGCGAGGGCCCGCCGCGCCGCGCTCTCGGCGCGCTCCCAGTCCTCGTCCGCGCCGGAGCGCAGCGCGGCCTGCCGGAGCGAGGTCGCCTCCAGACGCGCCTCCGTGACTTCCCCCTGGACCCGGAGCCACTCCTCGAGTCGCTCCCCGTCCAGACGGGCCTTGTAGCTCGTGCCTCCGACGCCGAGGAGCAGCACGCCCGCGGCGAGGGCCGTCCAGACCCGCTTCGAGCGACGTTCGACGGCCGCGCGCACCTCGGCCTCCCGGGCGCGGTGCTCGCGGCTCTCCGCGTACTCGCGAATCCCGCGCGCGACGCGCCCCGCGTCCGCCGGGCGAACCCCCTGGGCCGGCGTCATGCACTGCTTCGCGAGCGCCACCAGCGCCGGAGCGGCGCCGCTCGCGTCCAGTCTCCGGTGCGCCTCGTCCAGGTGCGCTCCGGCCGCGTCCTGCAGCGCCTGCGCGAACTCCCCCGCGTAGGGCGGAAGGCCCGTGAGGATCTCGCACAGGATCGCGCCGAGCGCGAACACGTCGGAGCGCTCGTCCAGCTTCTCCACGTTCCCGGTCGCCTGCTCGGGCGGCATGTAGGCCGGCGTCCCCATCACCGATCCCGCGACGGAGTGCGAGCTGCCGGAGCCGGAGCGGACGGTGTCGAGGACCGTCAGGTTCGAGCGGTCGCGCTGCGCGCGCTCCTCGTCCGCCGTCCCCCCGCGGGGCAGCACCTTCGCGAGCCCCCAGTCGACGACCTGGACCTCTCCGAACGCGCCGACCATCACGTTGGACGGCTTCAGGTCGCGGTGGATCACGCCGCGCGAGTGGGCGTAGGCGATCGTCTGGCAGACCGACTCGAACACGTCGAGGAGCCGCGCTCGGTCCTCCTCCGGCGTGGAGCGTGCGCTCAGGAGCCCCGCGAGCGTCTTCCCCTTCACCAGCTTCATCGTGAAGTAGGGGCGGCGGTCCCCCATCAGCCCGAGCTCGTACACCGGCACGATCCCGGGGTGCTGGAGCTGGCCTCCGATCTGCGCCTCCTCGATGAACCGCTGCAGCGCGCCCTCGTCCTCGGCGAGCTCCTTGCTCAGCACCTTCAGCGCCACGTCCCGGCCGAGGTCCGTGTCCTGTCCGCGCAGCACCACGCCCATTCCGCCGCGGGCGATCTCGCCGAGGATCTGGTAGCTCGCGCGCCCGCGCGGGAGTGCCGTGCGCTCGTCCGAGCTGGGGTCGATGACCGGACCACCGGTCGCACCGGAGCCCTCCTCGTGCAGATGGACGCGCGAAGAGCGGCCGGTGCGCGCGCGAATCGAGTCCAGGACGCTCGCCCGCGGATCGGGCGCGGAGGATTCTTCGGAGGCCATCCGCGCAGTCTAGCGCCGACGGTGGCGCGGTCGTCCGGCGCCGCGTAGAACGGCTCCATGCTGTCGACGACGATGCTCCTGGTGCTCGCTCCGCTCCTGACCTCCGGTCGCCAGGACGGCCGCGCGCGCTGTGAGGCCCTGCTGGCGCTGGCGCAGGAGAACCCACGGCTCGAGCTGGCCCTGGGCACACACCGCGCCTCGGGAACCCCCTTCGTCCAGGGCCGGTTCACGGTTCCCGAGGACCGCTCGAGCGCGGAGGGTCGTCGCATCCGGCTCGGCCTGGTCGTGCTGCCCGCGCTGTCCGACGAACCGGCGGACGATCCGGTCTTCGTGCTGCACGGAGGTCCCGGGGCACCGGCCACCTCGCTCTTCCGCGCGCAGGTGCGCGGGTGGCTGCGGCAGGAGCGCGACGTGGTCCTGGTCGACCAGCGCGGCACCGGCAGCTCGAACCCGCTCACCGTTCCGCTGGCCGGGAGCGACGACGACCTCTCGAGCTACTTCACCTCGTACTTCGAGGTGGAGCGCTACGAGGCCGCGCTGGAGGACCTCCTCCAGCGCGCGGATCCGCGGCAGTACACGACGGACAACGCGGTCGACGACTTCGACGAGCTGCGCGCCGCGCTGGGGTACGAGCGCGTCAACCTGCGGGGCGGCAGCTACGGGACGCGCGCCGCGCTCGTGTGGATGCGTCGTCACCCCCACTCGATCCGCACGGCGACGCTGCAGGGCGTCGCGCCGATCGCGTTCCGCAATCCGCTGCCGCACGCGCGCGAGGCGCAGCAGGCGCTCGAGCTCCTGTTCGACGAGATCCGCTCGGAACCGCGCTACGTCGAGGCCTTCGGAAACCTCGAGCGCAAGTTCGCCGAGACCCTCGAACGCCTGAGCGAAGAGCCCGCGAAGGTGAGCGTCCGACACCCTGCGACCGGGACCCCGGAGACCGTCCTCCTCGACCGCGACGCGTTCGCGGAGGCGGTGCGCCTGCAGATGTACACGCTGGAGGGGAACCGCCAGCTGCCGCGCAGGCTGCTACGCGCGCACGCCGGTGAGCTGTCGGAGCTGGCCGAGGCCTCGCTCCAGATGAGCCGCAGCGTACGCGGCCTGATCAGCTGGGGCACGCTGATCAGCGTCACGGAGAGCGAGGACCTGTGGCGGATCGACCCGGAGGAGATCGAAGCCGCCTGTGCCGGCACGTTCCTCGGCGAGAGGCGCGTGCGCGAGCAGCTCGCGGTCGCGAAGATCTGGCCCAGCGGACAGGTGTCCGCGTCGTGGGCGGAGCCGGTCTCTGTCGACGTGCCCACCCTGCTGTGGTCCGGGAGCCACGACCCCGCGACCTCGCCGCGCTGGGGAGAGGAAGCGGCCCGGCACCTCCCTCGCTCGCTGCACGTCGTAGTGCCCGGAGGACACGGTGTGTTCGGACCCGCGGTCGAGCGGCTGGACCGCGCGTTCCTGGAGAGCGGGACGACCGAGGGCCTCGACCTGTCCGAGGTGGAGGCCCTGGAGCTCCCGCCGCTCGCCCTCCCGTAGGCGGACGGAACGTCCGCCGCGCGCGTGCATCCCGCACGCGCGCCGCACTCTCGCGGACCGGCACGCGCTCCCCGCTTGGTTTGCGCGGCCCTGGTTGGTCTCATGCGTCCAGGAGACGCTGCGCTGGACGACGACGAACCGGATTCGCTGGACACGACCGACGAGGACCCTTCCGCGGAACCCGCGGGCGACTCGAGGGACGAGGACTCGGCGGGCTGGGGACGCGCGCGGCGGTTCGGGTTCGCGGTCCTCGCGATCTACTTCACGCTGTACGCGCTCCCGTTCCCGCTGAGCAGCCTGCCGACCTGGGCCGCCTGGAGTCCACGGCTCGGGGCTCCCGAGCTGCCGCCGCGCGCGGCCGAGGCCCTGGCGCAGTGGGACGCGGGCCTGCAGCAGGCGAGTGCGCTCACGACCGAGACCTGGAACACCGTCGTCCCCTGGGTCGGTCGCGAGGTCTTCGACCACGAGGTGGTGATCCAGCCGACCGGGAGCGGCGACACGGCGTTCAACTACCTGCGGGACGCGATCCGCCTGGCGCTCGCGCTCCTCTTGGCTCCCCTGGTCCTGTTCGTGCTGGGGCGCGAGCCCCCGCGCTGGCTCCAGCGCCTCCTGGTCGTCGGCGTGCGGTACCTGCTCGCGTTCGCGATGCTGGGCTACGGCTTCTTCAAGGTCATCAAGTCGCAGTTCCCGGACCCGAGCCTCGGCCGGCTCCTCCAGCCCTACGGGGAGTCGTCGCCGATGGGCCTCGTGTGGACCTTCATGGGCGCGTCGGAGCCCTACAACTGGTTCACCGGAGGCGGCGAGGTCCTGGCGGGCGTGCTGCTCCTCTGGCGCCGCACCACGACCCTGGGCGCGCTGGTCAGCATCGGCGTGATGGCCAACGTGGCCGCGCTGAACTACGCCTACGACGTCCCGGTCAAGCTGTACTCGACGCAGCTCCTCCTGATGGGCGTCGCGCTCGCGCTCCTCGACGGCCGCCGCCTGGCGAACGTCTTCCTGCGCAACGCCCCGGCGGAGCCCTTCGCCTTCTGGCCGCCGATCCGGTGCCGCGTGCTATGGGTCCTGAAGTGGCTCCTCAAGCTCGTGCTGGTCGTCTCCGTCGTCTGGGCCGACGTCGACATGTCGCTCGGCGCCTATCGGATGCGCGGCGGTGCCGAGCGTCCGGAGCTCTACGGCATCTGGGACGTGGAGGTCTTCGAGCGCGCGGGTCGGCCGCTGCCGCCGCTCACGACCGACGCGGTGCGCTGGAAGCGCCTGCTGCACGACTTCCCCGGCTACGACGGCTCCCAGAGCGTACAGGTCGAGCGCATGGACGGGACGCGCCAGCGCTTCGGGCTCGCGCTAGGCGAGGCGGGCCCCGACGGCGAACGCACGTTCGAGCTCACGCCTCTGTTCGCGGAGGAGGATCAGGAGCCGCCGACCGCGACGCTGACGCTGACGCGCCCCGCCGAGGATCGGCTCGTGCTCGAAGGGACGTTCGAGGAGGAGTCGATCCGCGTGGAGCTCCTGCGACGGCTGCCGGAGGACTTCCTCCTGGTGAACCGCGGCTTCCACTGGATCAACGAGCTGCCGTTCAACCGCTGAACGCCGCACGGGTGGAGTGCCTCCCCCACCGGGTGCTGCCGGACGCGAGGGGGACCTCGCCGCCCTCTCAAGGCGCGGAGAGGAACGTCGAGACGGCCTCGTCGAAGGTGGCACGTGCTTCGAGGTTCGGCATGTGCCCCACGCCGGCGAGGTCGAGGCGTTCCAGGTCGGGGACGCGCTCCTCGAGGACGTCGGCGATCCTGGAGATGTCCGGAACGTCGCGATCGCCGACGATCAGGAGCACGGGCATGGAGAGCGCCTCGAGCTGCTCCGTCGCCGGGGGCTCGCGGCGCGTCTCGACGGGCGGCAGCAGCCAGGAGCGCTGGTTGCGGAACGCGAGCTCGCGCAGCGTCGCGGCGACCTCGGCGCGCTCCATCGCGGGCACCATGTAGGGACTCTGCAGCCACAGCTCGCAGGCGCGCCGCGTGTCGCCCGCGACGGCGGCCTCGACGATCGGCTGGAAGAACGCGTGCTCCTCGCCGGACCAGTCCCAGCCCGTCAGCCCGGGAGCAGCCAGCACCAGCCGCTCGACGCGGTCGGGGTGGTCGAGCGCGAAGTCGATCGCGATACGACCCCCCAGGGAGAGCCCGATCACGGAGCACCGCTCGACGTCCAGCGCGTCGAGCAGAGCCGCCAGGTCCTCGTGGGACGCGTAGGGTTCCCCCACGTCCCCCGAGCGTCCGAATCCGCGGACGTCGTAGCGCAGGACCCGATGCGTTCGAGCGAAGGTCTCCACCTGCGGGTCCCACATGCCGAGGTCGGTCTGTCCGCCGTGGACGAGCACGAGCGTCGGCCCGGAGCCGCGGACTCCGTAGTGCAGGAAGGAGTCCCCGACCGGGACGCGCCCGAAGCGTTCGGGAGGAGTCGCGCGCCCCGTCGACGAGCAGCTCGCCGAGAGCAGGGCACCGAGGAGGAGAGCGGAGACTCGCCTCATGAGGATCGCTCTGCGTGCCTGCGAGCGCGGGTTCCGCCGGCGCTGCTGCTCACTCCGCGCGACGGAGATCGATGACCATCACGTCGCCGGGCTCTCCGTTCGTCATGGCGGTCCAGTGCTGCTCGATGTGGTCCTCGTCCAGGAGCACGAGCGTCATCGCTCCCATGTACACCTCGTCCGGCGCGTTGAGGTCCGAGACGCCCTCGGGGAGGAACTCGATCCGCCCGTCGGTGATCCCGTGCGCGCGCATGCGCGGCTGGTTGCCTCCGGCGCAGTAGTGGGTCATCCACAGGGAGTCGCCGTCGAGCGCGTAGAGGTTCTCCATCTCGTGCTCCTCGCCCGGGAACATCCGTTCCCGCACGACCGAGCCGGCCGCGATGACGGCGAAGTCGGTGCGCTGCACGGACCCGTCCGGCGCCTGGCCCTCCCAGGTGCCGGACAGGGCGGAGACCGCCTCCATCAGGGCCTGCCGCGCTTGGCCCTCGGCGGGCACGACGGCGGGCTTCGTGGACTGGCAGGCGATCGAGCCGAGGGCGAGGAGGGCGAGGGCGAGCTGCTTCATGGGGACAGGAGGCGGTCGAGGTGGAGGGGAAAGCGGCGCAGAGTGTAGAGGTTTCCGCCAGCACGCGCTGGGGCGCGATCCCGCTCCGGGAGCTTCACCAGGACCCGCAGGACCCCCAGGGGCCGCGCTCGGCCGTCCGGAGAGACCTTTCGCGCGTCCCGCCTGCAGCGGGAGCGCCCGATGCCCTAGGGTTGCCCTCCACCCCGGCTCGCGCGCCTCGCGCGAGTCCGCCTCCGGCCCTTCCCCACGACGTGAACACCACCTCCGCGCGCCCCGCCCGCTCCGCCTCCCACCGGGAGACCCTCGCCACGACCTGTCTGCGCGTCCGGCGTCAGACCGCCGCGCTCGCCGCGCGCCTCGAACCGGAGGACTGCGTGGTCCAGTCGATGACCGACGCGAGTCCGACGCGCTGGCACCTCGCCCACACGACCTGGTTCTTCGAGACGTTCGTGCTGGCGCGCGCGGTCCCGGACTATCGCCGGTTCCACCCGTCGTTCGAGGCGCTGTTCAACTCCTACTACGAGAGCGTCGGCACCCCGCTACCGCGGTCCGAGCGCGGTCGCCTGTCGCGACCGACCGTCCGCGAGGTGCTCGCCTACCGCGCCCACGTCGACGCGGCGCTCGAGGACCTGTTCGCGACCGCCCCGGAGGAGACGCTCGAGCGCATCGCCCCCACCGTCGAGCTCGGCTGGAACCACGAGGAGCAGCACCAGGAGCTGATCCTGACGGACATCAAGCACGCGCTGTTCCAGAACCCGCTGCTGCCCGCCTACCGCACCGGTGCCGCGCGGGAGCGAGGCCGCGGAACTCCGCTCGGCTGGGTGCCGTTCGAGGAAGGCGTGACCGAGGCGGGACACGACGGCGACGGCTTCGCCTTCGACAACGAGGGACCGGCGCACCGCGGCTACGTCCCGGCCCACGCGCTGGCGAACCGGCTGGTGACCAACGGCGAGTACCTCGCATTCCTCGAGGACGACGGCTACCGGCGTGCGGAGCTGTGGCTCTCGGAGGGGTTCGCTCTCGCCCGGGAGGAGGGCTGGTCCGCGCCGCTCTACTGGACCGAGCGCGACGGCCGCTGGCACGAGTTCACGCTCGACGGCCTGCGGCCCGTCGACCTCGACGAGCCCGTCTGCCACGTCAGCTACTTCGAAGCGGACGCCTACGCGCGCTGGGCGGACGCCCGGCTGCCCACGGAACACGAGTGGGAGAACGCGGCGCGAGGGACCGCGCTCCGCGGCACCTTCCTGGAGAGCGAGCGGCTCCATCCGGGCCCGGCGGAGACCGCCGGGGAGGGCGCTCTCCGGCAGCTCTTCGGAGACCTGTGGGAGTGGACCTCGAGCTCCTACGCCCCCTACCCGGGCTACCGTCCCGTCGCGGGAGCGCTCGGCGAGTACAACGGCAAGTTCATGTGCAACCAGTACGTGCTGCGC
>CAZDYS010000067.1:0-12091 GCA_964509445.1 uncultured Planctomycetaceae bacterium | reverse complement strand
CGAAGGCCGCGACGCTCACGCCCGGGTTCGTCAGTCCCAGCAGGGCACGCATGCCGAGCAGCGCCGCGAACGTGCTCGTCAGGCCGCAGCACACCAGCGCGATCGCCGCCCCCAGGGACGCGAAACGCAGTCCGCGAAGGTGTCCGAACGCGTCCCCGACGCGGCCCCAGAGCGGCGTCGCCAGCACGCCTGCCGCGGCCATGGAGGTGAACAGCCAGCCGGTCGCCTGCGCGCTCGCCTCGGGGTCGTCGATGCCGAGCTCCTCGACGAACAGGAGCAGCTGGGGCGTGGACGCGCCGACCGCGAGCTGCGCGGTCGCGAGCGCGACGGCGGCGCGGCGGATGTGCGGGTTCCGGACGACGCGGCCGAGGTCCTTGGCGGTCCCGGCCAGCACGGCTCCCGGGGAGAAGCGCTCGTAGGAGAGCCGCAGGCTGCGGTCCTCGTAGGCGAACAGCGCGACCAGGAGCGCGCCGGTCCCCGCGGCCGCCGCGACGAAGAAGAACAGCTCGCGGAAGCCCAGGTGCGTGTGGAGCCACGCTCCCACCAGCGGTCCCAGGACGGTGCCGACCGCGGGCGCGGCCTGCAGCGTGCCGGTGATGCGGCCCTGCAGCTCCTTCGGCGCGCCGACGCTGACGAGCGTCACGCTCGGAGGGATGAAGCCCGAGAAGAGTCCCTGGCCGACGCGCAGCGCCAACAGCTCCCAGGGGCCGCGCGCGAAGGCCATGCCGCCGACGAAGACCGAGATCGCGAGCAGCGCCCGCAGCAGCATCCACTTGCGCCCGATCCGATCGCCGAGCGAGCCCCACAGGGGTCCCATCAGCGCTGCGGCGAGCGGGGCCGCTCCGGTCAAGAGCCCCGTCCAGCGCATGCGCTCCGCGTCGCTCTCCATCCCCAGGTCTTCCAGCAGGGCCGGGAAGAACGGCAGGAAGCTGAGCATGCCGACCGCCGTCACGATGTTCGCCGCGAAGACGACCCAGTAGGTGCGCTGCCAGGGAGACAAGCGCGCGAGCCTGCGGGGCGCGGGCGCGCCGGGCAAGCGACCTCAGCTCGTTCCGTCGAGCGTCCGCGCGATCTCCCGCGCGAGGACGTCCGGAGCGAGGCGCGACGGGCGACTCGCCTCGTTGTGCTCCGCGAAGAGCTCGAGCGCGCTCTCGCCGAACCAGAGCTCCGGCGAGGGACTGCCGGACGGCTGCGCGCGCCAGGCGAACGTGTCCTCGGCGCTCGAGCCCTCGAGAGAGTTCAGTCGCTCCGCGAGAGCGGCGAGGTCGGGGCGCGGCCGCCTGGGCGTGCTGACCAGGTCGAACCACGAGCGCGTGCTGATCGCCAGCCGGCACTCCGTGCCTCCCTCCACCGTCTGCAGCACCGACACGCGGTCGGCGTGCGTCCCGCCGAACAGCGCGTGGCGCCCCGGCAGCGGACCGGCTCCGGTCAGGTGCCAGGCGGTCCAGGAGCGCGCGGCGTCCTCGGACCGCGAACCCTGCTGCAGTCGATCCCGGTCGCTGCGCGCGCGCTCGAGGACCGGCTCCCACAGCGCACGCCAGGGGGCCAGGTCCCCGGCCAGGAGCGCGGGCAGCTCCTCGAGCAGGCGGGCGGTGCAGAGGTTCCAGCGCTCGACGCTGGGGAGCGCGCTCCAGTCCGCGTGCTCGTGCGCGAGCGGGGAGGCCGGGTGACTGGAGAGGCGGTGGATGGTCGCGTCGAGACACAGCGCCTCGTCCGTCGGCCACGCGAAGAAGTCCCCGGCGCGAGCGGCGTCCAGCAGCGTCTCTTCGTGCTGGAGCGCGAGGTCCGGGTGTCGGACGGCGAAGAGAGCGAGCGTCCCGTCCGTGTCGTAGTGGTTGTTCGCGATGGAGCGCGCGTCCGCCGCCAGCGCTCGGCGCCGCTCGGCCGGGAGCTTCGCGAACGCGAGCGCGCAGCCGGTCGAGAGGTCGTGGCGCAGCTCCGGCGGCGTGGCGTTGCCCGGCCAGTGGGAGAGCTCCAGCGTCACGCGCGAGCCCGGCGGGGCCGCTCCGTCCACGAAGATCACGGGGTCCGCGGGTGCCTCGGTGACCAGCTGTACCGGGAGATCCATCGCGCGCGAGCTTAGCGCCTCCCGGGCCGGCGTCAGCGGGGCGGGTCGCTGTCGAGGTCGCGTTCCGGCGCGGGGTCGGACGTGGATCCCGCGTCCAGCGCCTCGAGGTTCAGCCGCGCGTCCTCCGCGACGGCCTCCCAGAACCCGCGTTCCGTCTCCTCCAGGCTCGGCTCGTCCAGCTTCGCGAGTGCACCGGCGCGCGCCTGCGTGTACATCGTGCGCGCGCGCTCGAGGTCGCGACGCACGTAGTAGTGCAGCAGCACGGCGGCGTCGTTGAGGAGCTGCGGATCCTCGGGGGTCAGGACGAGCGCCCGCTCGTAGGCGCGCAGGGAGCGCTCGTGGAGCTCGCTCTGCGCGGTGGCGTCGGGCGCCGGCGCGCCGTCCTCCTCGTGCCGTCGCTTGCGCTCGTCCGCGAGCTCGCGCAGCACGAGGCCGAGGTTGTTCCAGAGGCGCGCGTCGGAGCCGTGGGCCTCGGCGCAGAGCTCGGAGAGCACCGCGGCGTCCTCCAGCCGTTCCTGGCCGCGCAGGTCGGCGATCAGCGTCTCCGTGACCCACACGCTCTCCGAGAGGTCCGCGCGCACGGCCTCGATCAACACGTTGGGGTCTTGCCTCCAGCCCTCGAGGAGCGCGGCGACGGCGCCGTCCCGGTTCTCCTGGGCGAAGCGAGCGCGCGCGATCCACAGCCAGGTGTTCACGAAGTCGGGCACCTTGCGGATGCAGGCCGTGAAGGCCTCCTCCGCCTGGGCGTGACGCTTCTCCTGGAAGCGCGCCCAGCCGAGCCACCACAGGAGCGGGGCATCGCGCTCGTCGTTCGTTCCGAAGGACTCGACGAAGCGCCGCGCGCCCTCCTCGAGCAGCCGCGCGAACAGGGAGACGTCGGGTGCGGTCTCCTCGGACCCTTCCTCCGGCATGCGCACGAAGCGGTCGTGGAGCCAGCGGTAGTCCTGGCCCTCCGGAGCCCAGGCGATCGCGATCGCGTAGGCGTCCGCGGCGGGGGACCACTCCTCGCGCCAGGCGCGCGTGTGCCCGAGCTGCAGCGCCGCGTCCGCGAGGCGTCGCTGGTTGCGCGGGTGGTCGACGGGACGCCCGAAGGCGGCGATCGCCTCCTGGAACGCGCGATGCGCGAACTCCCAGTGCGCCGTCGCCGTCTCGCTCCAGGGCTCGGCGGTGTGCGCGTCGACGAACTGGCTGAAGGCGATCTTGCCGACCTGGTGCCAGGCGCGCGGGTCGCCCTCGCCGTAGCCGATGGCCGTCTCGCCGGCACGCCGCGCGAGCGCGAGGTCCTGCATGTACCAGGCGGACTCGGCCAGCGGGAGGTGCGCGTCGCGGAAGCGCCGCGGTGCGGCCTCGGTCGCGCGCAACAGGTGCGTGCGCGCGTCGTCGAAGTTGAGCCGGATCACGCCGTCCTGCACCCCGTCGGCGATGTGCTTGCGGGCCCGGCGCCAGAACGCCATGCCGTAGAGGTAGTCGAGCTCCGGGCCGGACTCGCCGCTGCGGCGCAGCTCGTCGATCGCGTCCAGCGCGTCGTTGCTGCGGTCCTGGTCCATCCAGGAGCGCACCACCCACAGCTGCGTTCGCACGGACTCCTCGCGGCGGCGCGCCTCGAGGAAGTGGTGCTCCGCCTCCGCCGGGCGCTCCGCGTCGAGCAGCGCGCGTCCGCGCGCGATGTGCTCCTCGACCGACTCCTGGGCTCCCGCGAGCCCGAGGAGGAGCGGAAGGACGGCGAGCGCTCGGCAGAGGTGCATCATCGCGGCCACGCGCCTACTGGCAGGGACGGCCCCAGTTCGCCAGGTCGAACTCGTTGTCCGCCGGCGGGTCGAGCTCGCCGAGGATCCACGGGACCAAGAGGTTCTGCAGACTGCGGCGCGGGTTGATCGACTCGGGGCCGATCTCGATCGACTTGCGCAGCGCGACCAGGGCGCTCTCGTTGTCGCCGTTGTGCAGCCAGTGGTGCACGCCCAGGTTCTGGTAGGCGTCGCTCCAGGCCTCCTCGAGGCTCAAGCGCTCGCTCTCGAGGTCGGGACGCTCCTCCTCGCTCGCGTTCGCGACGCGCTCGCGCAGAGCGGGGACCTGCTCGTCGCCGAGCTCGATCGCGCTCTCGAGGAGCGCCTGGGCCGCGGCCGGCTCCGTGTGCAGGTAGTAGGTCTGCACGAGGCCCGCGTCGTTCACCACGCGCACGTTGTCCGGCAAGAGCTCCGCGGCGACGCGGTAGGCGGCCCAGCTGCGCTCCATCAGGCCGCGCGCGTGCTCGAACCGCTCGTCGGCCGCGCGGCGGAAGGCCTCGCTCTCCGCGGCGGTGCCGGCGAGCGCAGGATCGATCTCGCCCAGCGCGCGCATCTCGTCGAGCGTCTCCTCGGTCTTGTAGGCACCGTTCGCGGCCTTGCAGAGGCGCCGCGCGTCGAACTCCAGGGCGTAGCCCGCGTCGCGCATGAAGAAGCCGGTGTTGTTCGCCCAGTCGACGCTGCTCGGGTCCGCGTGGAACGCGTGCTCGAAGTGGATGCCGGCCTGCTCGAGCTCGCCGAGCTGGGAGTAGCGGTCGCCGACGAAGGCCAGGCCGAGGATGCCGTTGCGCAGCCCCTCGTTCTGCCACTCCCAGCGGATGCCGTTCTCCACCAGGTCGTTCATCGACAGGAACGCGGCAGCGGCCTCCGGGAGCTCGTCCTGGTTGAAGTGGCACCAGCCGATCGCGTTGCGACAGATGACCTCGCGCTCCTTGCAGACGCGCTCGTTCTGCGGGAACAGCTCGCGGCAGCGCTGGAAGTTCTTCTCCGCCTCCTCGAGCGCCGCGACGTCGTACTCGCCGGCGCGCATGCGCTCGAGCGCGTCCAGGAGACGCGCCTCACCGAGGTACCACTGTCCGAGCGTTCCTTCCGGGTGCTCGGTGGAGTAGCTCTCGAGCACCTCGACGGCCTTCGCGCCGCCTCCCTCGGAGCGTGCGACGCGGCCGAGGCGCTGCAGGAGCGCGTTGTTCTCGGGCATGCGCTCGAGGGCGGTCTGGAGTCGCGCGCGCGCGTCGCCGTAGCGGCCTTCCCACTCGAACAGGTCGCTGAGCTTGCCCCACACCCAGGCGTCCTGGGGGGCCTCGCCCATCAGCGTGCCGAGGGCGGACTCGGTCTCCTGCAGGAGCAGGCCGGCTTCCTCGGCGCGCGCCTCGTCGCCCTTGGCCTGCGTGTAGGCCGCGAAGAGCGTCTCCGAGATCGTGCGGTAGGGGGCCGGCTCGATCTCGCCGGCCAGCTGGTTCTCCTCGAGCGCGGTTCGCGCGCGACGCGCCCAGTCGACGGCCGTCTCCAGGTCGCTCAGGAGGTAGGCCGCGCGGCTCGCGCCGAGGGTGGCGCGGGGCTCGTCGCCGGCGGTGCGCTCGTAGTACTCGAGCGCGTCCTGCAGCGAGCCTTCGATCAGCGTTCCACCGGCACCCTCGGCGATCGCCTTCTCGGCGAGCTGCAGGCTGCCGTCGGCCTTGAGCAGCCGGGCGTCGGTGTTGCGCGGGTCGATCGCCAGCGCGTCGTCCAGCGCCGTGAGGGCGTCCTCGGGGCTGCCGTTCGCCAGGCGTTCGCGAGCCGAGCTCAGGTAGTGCCCGACCAGGAGCTCGTCGAGCACGTCGCGGGCCTCCTCGAGGGAGCCGCTCTCGATCAGCGCGACGGCGCGCGACGAGAGCGCGGCGACGTCGAGCGCGTCGGTGGCGGTGGAGGAGGTGTCTTCGAGCTCGGTGCCCGTGGGGGTCTGGCAGGCTCCGAGGAGCAGGAGGACCAGGGGGGGGGTCGCGGAGATTCGGTTCATCGATGCAGAGGGGATGGGGACCTTCGCGCGTGCAGCAATCCGCGCGCCGAACGTGCGACGAGGCGAGCTCGGGCGCGTCGGGCGGGGCGGGAGCGGTCGAGGCCGCTCCGGCGCCGCCGAAATCGCGGGCGAAGAGTCTAGCGGCTCCTCGCCGCTGCTCCGCGCTCTACTCCCGGTCCCGTCGAGGGGGTACCTTCTCGCTGTCCAATTCCACGCCTCTTCGCTCGGATGCACCCCGTTTCGCGGGGAATAGTCCGGGTTCGCGGGCGTCCGCGGTCGGCTGCCCCCGCTCCGTCCGCACCACCGTTTCGCAAAGGAGACGGACTTTGCCCCAGACGTTCCCAGCGCCGCTCGCGGCGCTTCGCTCCCCGCTCTCCCGAGCCGCCCGGATCCCGTCCGCGCTGCTCGCCGGCGCCTGCGTGCTGACGGCCGCGCTGGGCGCGACCTCCTGCAGCGGCAACCCCTCGTGCGTGTTCACCTCGACGGGCTGCCAGGGAGGACCGATCGGCGGGGGAGGCGGGGGCGGAGGCGTGGGCACCAGCGGACGCTCCGCGGTCGCGCCCGAGGACGGCGCGTGGATCTCCAACGCTGCTCCGAACGTCACGGCGCTGTTCCCCCAGGGCGGGTCGATCCACCCGAGCACGCCGGTGGTGCTCGTGTTCTCGGAGTCGATGAACCCGGACACGATCGAGGACGCCTTCGAGCTCGACATCCTCGACGGCGGCCTGTTCCCGACGCCGGTCCCGCTGCGGGCGCAACAGCTCCTGGCGAACGGGCGCGTGCTCGTCCTGATCCCGCAGAACCCGCTGACGCCGGGCACGCACATCGTGCGCGTGGTCGAGGGCGGCTTCGGCGGCCCCGTGGACGGGACGCTGCCGACGGACCTGACCGGACAGGAGCTCGCCCGCGACCCCGGCGAGCAGCTGTTCCTCGACTTCTTCGTGACGGCCTCGGCTCCCGAGGAGCCGTCGCTCCTGATGACGTTCCCGCAGGAAGGGGACGCCGCGGCGAGCAACACGACCGAGCTCTTGACCGTGTTCGACCGCGCGCTGGACGAGGCGACGGTCAGCGACGCGTCCTTCGTCGTCGAGGCGGACGGTGCCGCGCCCGCCTTCGACCCCGTGGCGACGGTCGTGAACGTCGGCGGCGTGGACGACACGCGCTTCTTCCGCTGGCAGAGCACGGACGCGGGGGTTCCGGTCGCGCTGCCGACCAACGCCAGCATGCGGCTCACGCTGTCGCCGGTGCTCGCCCGGATCGAGGACCTGGAGGGCGACGCGCTCGCCACGACCACGGTCGACTTCGACGTCGCCGAGTTCGGTCCGCCCATGGCGCTCGAGCTGCGCTCGCAGCCGACCTTCGGGATCGGCGTCCGCAACCTGACGGAGGACGGCGACGAGGACCTCGAGCTCCAGGTCGACCTGGTCGACGCGCAGGAGGGGGACATCTGCGAGCTGTTCCTGTTCGGCACCGACAGCAACCCGCTCAACGACCAGCTGATCGCCCTTCGCCGCGTGCTCGAGCTGGACGAGTCGACGCCGACGGTCGCGATCTTCGACCTCGAGACGATCGACCTGACGGTGGAGGGTGACCCGGCCCAGCCGCGCTTCCGGGACGGACCGGTCTCGTTCGGGGCGCGGATCCTGCGCGGCGCGGTCTTCACCCCCCTGCGCGTGCTGGACGTCGACGTCGCGACCGACGGCATCCAGGACCCCGTGCTGGACACGGTGCCGCCGACGGTGCTCTCCCTCGAGTTCTCGGACGGGACGCTCGGCTCCGTCACGAGCGACCTGTCGGACCTCACCATCGCGGGCTTCGCCGACACCGTGCTCGAGAGCCTCGAGATCACCGCGCTCGACGGGACCGTGGCGCTCACGAACGGCACGCTCCCGCCGCTGATCGGGACCCGCGCCGACGGCGCGTTCCTCGCGACGCCGTTCGGATCCGGTCGGCTGACGACCGGGGTCGCGACCTACACGGCGGTCGCCTACGACGAGGCCTTCAACGCCTCGGCGCCGTTCACTGGGACCTTCCACCAGGTCGGAGCCGTCGGTCCCGGCGCCTTCACCCCGGGCGACACGATCTCCGTGGACGTGTTCGACGCGCTCAACTTGCAGCCGATCGCCGGTGCGCGCGTGCTCGTGCACGACGACCTCGGAGACGGCTCCGCCTATCCGTTCCGCAGCACCGGGCTCACGGACGCGCTCGGCCGTGTCGACGCGAGCAGCGGAGCCGGCGTCGCGGGAGCAGTCCTCACCGTCGTCGCCGACGGCTACGACCTGTTCAGCTTCCACGGCGTGCCCTCGAGCGCGATCTCGGTCCCGCTCACGCCGAGCAACCCGTTGACGGCCTCGGTCTCGGGCACGCTCACCAGCACCGACGACCTGGCGGAGCTCACGCTCCCGGGGCTCGACCGCCGTCTCGACGACTCGCGCCGACCGCGCGGGCTGGTGCGCGGCTACGCCACGGGGTCCTGCTCCGTCGTCCCGTTCTCCTGCAGCTACGGTCCGGAGGCCATTCGCCCCGACCGGCTCGGCGTGCAGGCCTTCCTGGCCGGCAACTTCCAGGCGACCGAGCTGTCCTTCGACCCCGAGGTGCTGCTCCAGGCGTTCTGTCTCGAGACGCCGCTCGCGCGCACGAGCGGGGGCGAGGTGAACGACACGAGCTTCGCGCTGCCCTTCCTGATCACCGATCCGAGCGTGGTGGCCGAGGAGCGACCGCAGGAGCTGGATCCCCTGGTGCTCAACGGGTTCACGACCTCCGGCCTCGACACTGCCAACCTCGACGACGACCCGGCGACGACCGGGGGGCCGCGCATCAGCGTCGAGGCGCTCGTTCCGGGCGTGCCGGGCAGCGTGCAGGTGGGACTCGGGCTCGCGTTCCCCCAGGGCGGCGAGGTCTGGAACGTCCGCTCCGTGCGGCCCGGCGCCGTGTCGCCCCTGGGCTTCTTCGGCCTCAACGGCACCGTCGACCCCGACCTGTTCGTCCGCTGCGAGCTGCGCGACGTCGCCGGCAACCGCGGCGGCTGCCGTCCGCGCCTCTCGGACATCCCGGGGCTCGACTCCGGGCAGGTGTTCGTGCCGCCGATGCCGCTCCTGACGGGGCCTGCGCCGGGCGGCTCCTCCGGCGGCCGCAGCTACGACCTGACCTTCCAGGACGCGCTCCCGGACCCGATCGGGGCCGAGGGGCTCTACCGCGCGGAGCTGGCGGACGAGAGCGGGCGGCGCTGGGTCCTCTGGCGCCGGGATCCCAGCGGCACCGGCACCGTGCGCATCCACGTCGCGAACCTGGCGGACGCCAGCGCGACCGGACTCGCGGACGGGACGATCACCTGCGAGCTGGGCGCCACCACCTGGGACGACCTGGACCCGACCTCGTTCTTCTGGTCCGACGTGGAGCGTCTGCAGGACGTGTTCTCCAGCGCCGCTCCGGTCACCTTCACACAGGTTCCCTAGGCCCCGCGGCGCCCGCCCCGCGGAGCATCCCCCGCACCCCGGGCTTTTCCGTTCGAGGGCGACCCGCAGGTTCCCTAGAATCGCCCCCTTCCGCCTCGTTGCACCACGTTCGACCCTCGCACCCATGAAACGCTCCCTGCTCCTCGTCCCCGCGCTCGCCTCCTGCCTGACCCTGGGCTGCCAGACCGCGCCGGAACAGGTGGAGGAGGGGGCGCGCATCCGCGGTTCGATCGAGGCCCTGGAGCGGCTGCAGCCGGCGGACATCGCCGTCACCGAGGTGCGCAACCAGACCGGGGACGAGTCGCTGCCGATCGGCGTGCTGCGCGACGGACTCTCGCGGGCGCTCGTGCAGAAGCTCTACAGCCCGCTGGACCACGGCTACGTGGACGCGAACTGGGTCGAGGCGTCCTTCCGCGGGACCCCGGCTCCGGACGCCGTGCTGGTGGTGGCGGTCTCCCAGTGGGATCCGTCCCACCTCCTCTCGAGCGGGGAGGTCACGGCGGAGGCCGAGCTGATCCTGTTCGAGGGCGGGACGTCCACCGGAACGGTCCTCTGGGGGATCACGCATCTGGCGAGCGTCAACCTGGGCGACGCGAACGGCAACCCGCCGACGCCGTCCGAGGACCTCCTGCCGCGCGCGGTGCGCCAGATCGCCGAGGAGTTCCTCTCGACCCTGCCCGAGCGGGACCCGATCGCGGCGCACCCCGTGGCCGGGACGGCCCCCTAGGCGCGCCGGGAGGCCGGCGGGGTGGGGGACGCCGACGCGGCTCCCCCGAGACCGAGCGACCCGCCTCGAGGGCCCGGGAGGCCCGGTTCGCGCGCCGGAACCCCTCTGCGGGGTCACGGACACCGTCCTCGCGGTCGGGAGACCGCGGGTCTGCGCGGGGTTGTGCCCCGCCCCGGCACGGCTATGCTGTTCGGCTTCCAGGTCCGGGCCCGAGGCGTCGAACGGCGCCGCAGCGGACCGAGCCCCCGTGTCGGGAGCTCGATCCACGGGTCCGCGCCGCGCCCGGAGCACGTCGCTTCGGGGCGGCACACCTCGCCGCCGGAGACCTTTCCTCTGGGGCGCAGGCAAGTCGACCCCCCACACGAGGCTCGGCCTCGACAGGAGACGTGATGGCCATCGCCGCCGATCGTAAGAAGGAGCTCGTCAAGGAATACGCGACCAAGGACGGAGACACCGGGTCTCCCGAGGTGCAGGTCGCCATCCTCACCGAGCACATCAAGAACCTCACCGAGCACCTGAAGGTGCACAAGAAGGATTACACGTCCCGCCGCGGCCTGCTGATGATGGTCGGCCAGCGCAGCAAGCTGCTGCGCTACCTCCGCAGCTGCGACGTGTCGCGCTACCAGACGCTGGTGCAGCGCCTCGGCCTGCGCCGCTGATGCACCGCGCGCCCGCCGGACCTCCGGCGAACCTCGCCGCTCCCGATCCGTGCCGGACCGGGACGCGCTGCGCGTGAAGACGACCAACGACGTCGAAAAGACAGACTGACGAGAAGAAAAGGAAAGCTTCGAAAACCAGATGACGAACCTAGACCCCACCCGGGTGACCTGCGAGCTCGCGGGCAAGACTCTGATCCTCGAGACCGGCCAAGTCGCGCGCCAGGCGCACGGAGCCGTGCTGGTCACCTACGGCGAGACCCAGTGCTTCGCCGCCGCGTGCACCGCGGGAGGTCGTGACGACCTCGACTTCTTCCCCCTCACGGTCGACTACCGTGAGAAGCCGGACTCCGCCGGCAAGATCCCCGGAGGCTTCTTCAAGCGGGAGGGTCGTCCCACCACGAAGGAGATCCTCACCATGCGCCTGATCGACCGCTCGATCCGGCCGCTGTTCCCCGACGGGTTCAAGCAGGAGGTGCAGGTCCTCAGCCGCGTGTTCGGCTACGACGGCGAGCAGGCGGCCGACATCTGCGCGATGATCGCGGCTTTCGCGGCCCTGCACATCTCCGCGATCCCGTTCCACGGCGCGCTCGGCGCGATCCGCATCGGCAAGGTCGACGGCCAGCTGTGCGTGATGCCGACGGACCCGCAGAAGCAGAACGAGACCGACCTCGACCTGGTCGTGGCCGGCCACAAGGACGCGGTCGTGATGGTCGAGGCTTCGGCCAACCAGCTCTCCGAGGCGGAGATGATCGACTCGCTCGAGATGGCCCACGACGCCATCAAGACGATCATCGGCGCGATCGAGGAGCTGCGCGAGAAGGCCGGCAAGGAGAAGATGCCGTTCGTCGCTCCGGAGCCCGATACCGCGCTCCAGGACGCCGTCGCGGCCTACAAGGACCGCCTCCACGCGGCGATGAAGACCCAGGGCAAGCACGAGCGCTACGCGGCGATCGACGCGATCAAGGCGGAGTGCGTCGAGGCGCTCACGGGCGGCATCGACGACAAGGACGACCTCAAGGCGCGCACCAAGGCGGTCAAGGAGACCTTCAAGGCGCTGTCCGGTCAGGTCGAGCGCGAGATGATCCTCTCGGGCACGCGGATCGACGGCCGCTCGTCGACCGACATCCGGCAGATCACGATCACGCCGGACTTCATTCCGCGCAACCACGGCTCGTCGCTCTTCACGCGCGGCGAGACCCAGGCGCTGGTCTCCTGCACGCTCGGCACGCCGGACGATCAGGCGATCATCGACGGCATCGAGGAGGAGTACAAAAAGAGCTTCTACCTCCACTACAACTTCCCGCCGTACTCGGTGGGGGAGACGCGCCGCATCATGGGTCCCGGTCGCCGCGAGATCTGCCACGGCATGCTCGCCGAGCGCGCGCTGTCGGCGGTCCTTCCGGAC
>CAZDYS010000066.1:0-12176 GCA_964509445.1 uncultured Planctomycetaceae bacterium | reverse complement strand
GCCTGCACCGCACCCTGGGTCGGGTCGGAGCCGTCTTCGACCAGGCCGGTCTCGTCCCGGCGCTGACCGTGCGCGCGAACCTGCGCTACGCGCGACGGCTGCTCGGCCACGCGGGCGGTCGCGACGTGGACGACGTGCTCGCGCTCACGGAGCTGCAGCCGCTCGCGAGTCGTCGCGCGTCGCAGCTGTCCCTCGGGCAGCGCAAGCGCGTCGCCGTGGCGCGCGCCCTGCTCGGACGACCGGAGCTGGTCGTCCTGGACGAGCCACTCTCCGCTCTGGATTCGATGGGCGTCCGGTCGATGCTGGACCTGATCCGCCAGCTGGCGCGGGAGGGCTGCGCGGTGCTCGTCTCCAGCCACCGTCTGCACGAGATGGAGGAGATCCTCACGCACGCCTCGATCCTCGCGAGCGGCCGGCTGCTCCGGAACGGTGCGATCGAGGAGCTGCTGCAGCCGGGAACGACCGTGCTCGACGTCGAGGTCACGCCCACGGGCCGTGCGCGTGAGATCCTGGCCGAGCTGGACGCGGTCACCGGGATCGAGCTCGACGCGGACGGCGGCGGGACGGTGCAGGTCGAGGACGGGTCGCCCGCGGAGATCAATCGGCGCCTGGTCGAGGGCGGCTGCTCGGTCTCGCGTCTCGCGCCTCGCAGCCCAGGCCTGGCGAACCTGTTCCACGAGCTCGTGGACGCGCGCGAGGCGCACGCATGAGCGGGCTGCTGCGCTCCCTCCGCGCCGAGTCCTACCGGCTGCTGCGCACGCGCTCGGTCTGGGGCTGCGCGCTGTTCCTGGCCGCCGTGTCGGTCCTGCGCGTGCTGCTCGGCAGCGCGACCCGGAACCTGGAGCGCGCCGAGGCGGTCGCGCGCGGGGCGACGGTGGACGAGGCCAGCGGTGCCGGCTGGGCCCTCCTCGTGGACGGCTGGCGCTCCGGACTCGCGGCCGGCGGCCTGCTGCTGCTCCTGCAGGCGGCGCGCACGCTGGCGGCGGATCGCGAGAGCGGCGTGCTGTGTCTCTCGATCACGCGCGCGAGCTCGCGCGGCGCCGTCGTTCTCGCGCGCGCGCTGCTCGGCGTCCCGCTGGTGCTCGGCGTGTTCTGCGTGACCGGCCTGGCCGCCTGGCTCGCGGCATCCGCTTCCTTCGACTTCGGACCGCTGGTCGAGAACGACTACGAGATCTTCTCCGCCGAGGAGCTCGCCGACGAGCTCGCCCTGGCCTCGCTCGCGAGCCTCCCGGCCCTGCTCACGACCTGGACCTTCGGGCTCTTCCTCTCCGCCGCGCTGCGCAGCGGGACCGGGGCCATGACGGTGGCCGTGTCCGTGTTCCTGAGCTTCGACCTCTTCAAGGAGGCTCTGGGCGAGGCGCAGTACCTGGTCTTCGCCGCCTTCGCCCCGTCCTTCGTCGACGGATCCTGGATGAGCGAGATGTCCGGCGTCGCGCGCGGGTACTCCGACGCGGGCTACGCCGCGGCGATCGCGAGCCAGAACTGGGTCGTGCCCTGGCCCCAGGCGGCGCTCTTCCTCGCCCTGGCGATCGTCTTCGCGGTGCGAAGACCCGCCTGAGACCTCGAAACACCTCGGCCTCCACTTCCGTAGGTGCCCGTCATGTCCCACCCGGCTCTCCTCGCTGTCCGACGCGTCGCGCTCCCCCTCCTCCTGGCCGGGTGCACCGTCACCCCCACGCGCCCGATCCCCGCGCCGCTTCCGGAAGCGGAGGACTGGGCCTCCGTGGCCGAGGGGCAGGGCGCGTTCCTGGGGCTCAAGACGCGCGAGAACCTAGCCGGCGGGTTCGACGCGCTCGACTTCCAGCCGGGCCTGCGCGTCACGCAGGTGGTCGAGCGCTCGCCGGCGGCGCTCGCGGGATGCGAGCCAGGCGACGTGCTGCTCTCCTTCGGCGGTCGGGCGACGGACGATCCCGAGACGCTCGAGGCCCTGCTCGCCGAGACGAAGGCGGAGACGAAGGTGCTCCTCGAGGTCCAGCGCGGGGACACCGTGTTCGAGGTCTCCGTGTTGCTGGGCGAACGGGACGGCGGAGGCCCGAGCGGGGCGGAACCCGTTCGCCGGCTGGACCCGGCTCGATCGAGGGCGGGCTGGCGCACGGACCGCGGCGGCGCGCGTCTGGTCGCCTCGCACGAGGACGCCCCCTTCCCGGCGGCCGGAGTCCCGCTGGGGAGTCTCGTCACGGCTCTCGACGGCGAGCCCGTAGGGTCCGCACGGTCGCTGATCCGCGCGCTCGAGCAGCGCGCTCCGGGGAGCCGCGTCGAGGTCGCGTTCCAGGACCCCGAAGGAGCCGAGCGGACCTCGACGGTCACGCTGCAGGACCAACCGACGCAGGTGACGCGGTTCTCCATCCCGATCCTCATGACCTACGACGCGGACGTGGAGGGCGAGCGGACGAGCTTCGTGCTGCTGGATCTCTGGCTGCTGTCGCTCCTGCGCTACGAGCGCGAGGGCGAGGAGCGGCGCTGGCGGTTCCTGCGCTTCTTCCAGTTCTCGACCGGCGTCGGGGAGCTGACCGAATGAAGCTCTTCCTCCTGCTCACCACGCTGTCGCCTCTCCACGACGGCAGCGACGAGGTCACCTACGTCGACGCCTCGCTCGAACGCGAGGGCGAGCTGCTCGGCTACCACTTCGTGGACGTCGACCAGGACGACGTGCTCGAGCTCGTGCTGGTCCGGCGGCCGGAGACCTCCCCGACGCGCGAGCTGTCCGTCCACCGCATCACGCCGCGGGGCGTCGAGGTCGAGCCGTTCTGGTCGCTGGAGGTCCTGGACGACGCGGTGGCCTACGGCTTCGCGGACGTCCGCGAGGAACCGGGGCGCGAGCTGCTCTTCCTCGCGAGGCGGGGCGTCTGGTCGATGTCCCTCGACCGCGTGGGCTATCGCGACAACCTCCAGCCGCTGATCGAGCACGAGCTGCTGTACGACGTCCCGGACCCGACCTCCCTGCGCGCGTGGCGCTACGTGTTCGAGGGAGAGGCCGGCGACCGCCTGCTGCTGCCCGGCCGGGCCTCGACCTCGACGTTCGCGCCGACCGAGGACCGCTCCTACCACCTCGAGACGACCTTCTCCGAGACGTCCGCGGACCGGACGCTCGGAGGGTCGCGCAGCCGCGGGCGGGAGATGACGCTCTCCTCGAGTCGTGAGGTGGCGAGCGCGAGCGACCCGCTGCCGTGGCCGTTCCTGGCGGGGACGGAGGCGGGCAGCGGCGACTTCCTCGAGAGCGAGCGGTCCCTGCAGGCGCCGACGCGACTGCACGTCGACCGCGACGGGCGCGAGGACCTCGTCCGTCGCACCGCGAGCGGGATCGCCATCCACCTGCAGACGGAGTCCGGCTTCCGCGCGGAACCGGACCGCGTCGAGGAGTGGCCGGCCTACCTCGAGGACGACGTCGTGCTCGAGCTCGTCGACCTCGACGGGGACGGGGACACGGACGTCGTGGCCGTGGAGGATCCGGACGGCGGCGTGGACAACGACGAGATCCAGGTCTTCGCGCTGCGCAACGACGGCGCGCGGCTCCTGCCGGAGAAGCCCCACCAGGTCCTCCGGTTCGAGGCTGCGGAGATCACGGTCCAGTGCGCCGACATCGACGGCGACGGGCGCGTGGACCTCGCGCTGCGCAAGTTCGAGATGCCGTCGCTCCTGGACGCCGTGTCGGGACTGGAGTTCACGCTGACGCACCTCTTGTTCCGCGGCGAGGAAGGCAAGCGACCGTTCGAACGCAAGCCGGTCGTCAAGACCGCGGAGACCTTCGACGAGAAGACCTTCGAGACCGTGGTGAAGCGTCGCGTGTGGCGCCTGGACTGCAGCGGGGACGGCCTGGCGGACGTCGTCGAGATCGACCTCCAGGGGCGGATCTCGATGCGACGCCTGCTGGTCTCGAAGAGCTTCTTCGGCGGCGAGTCGTGGGAGATCGAGGCGACGCCCTGGCGGCGCTTCCCCACGACGGGGAACATCGAGGAGGTCGAGGTGCGCGACCTGAACGGCGACGGCCTGGCCGACGTCGTCAGCGAGACCGGGAGCGCGCTCACGATCCTGCTCTCCAGCCGCAGGGGGAACCGATGATCGCGCTCCTCTCGCTCCTGCTCGCGACCTCGTGCCCGGACGACGCTCCGGTCGTGAGCCTGCTCCGGACCGAGGCGGCCGACCAGGTCGCGCTCTGTGACGTGGACGGCGACGGCGACCTGGACCTGGTGCACCTCACTCCCGCCGAGGTGCGCGTGCATCGCCTGGAAGAGCGCGCCTACGCGGCGGAGCCCGACCTGACGCTGGCCTGGCCGTCGGAGAACGTCGCCTGGACGCTGGCGGACTGGCGCGGCGACGGGCGAACGCAGCTCGCGACCTACGTCGACGGGCGAACGGTCGCGAGCTTCGCGCTCGACGGGACGGAACGACCGGAGGACGAGCTCCTGCGGTTCGACTTCGACGGGCGCGTACCGCGAGGCCGTTTCGAGATGCGGTTCCTGCGGGACGTGAACGAGGACGGCCGGGTCGACCTCGTCCTGCCGGCCCTCGGCAGCTTCGCGATCCACCTCGCGCGCGAAGACGGCTCGTTCGCCGACCCCATCGAGGTGCGGCTCGAGGCCGACGTCCGCGTGGGGATGGGCGATCCGAACCAGTTCTCCTCGCGCTTCGACCTGAGCGTGGACGTGCCCTGGTTCGAGATCCGGGACGTCGACGGAGACGGAGACGCCGACCTGGTGGCCGAGACGGGAACCCTGGTGCAGTTCCACCTCGCCGAACCCGAGCTGTCGGCCGCTCCGTCCTGGACGCTGGACCTCGAGGCGCTGCGCAAGGAGCTCCCGAGCGACGACGGCGTGGACCTCGCCAACGTCTTCGGCGGACTGTCGCGGATCGTCGAGTGGCGCCTCGTCGACCTCGACGGTCGCGTCCCGCACGAGCTCCTGCTCCAGGTCGGATCGACGTTTCGCGTCTACGCCGACGCGGCCCGCACGGGTCCGGCGGGAACGCCGCAGGTCCTGAAGTCGAGCGGCAACGTGCTCGGGTTCTCCCTGCGAGACGTGGAGGGGAGCGAGCAGGAGGACCTGATGATCCTGCGTGCGCAGGACCTCTCCGTCGCTTCGCTGCTGCGCTTCCTGATCCTGCCGGGCAGTCTCGACTTCCAGCTGTTCACCTACCGCAACGAGGACGGCGTGTTCGCGCGTCGCCCGACGCGGCGCAACACGATCCGCCTCGAGGTCCCGCGCCTGCTCGCGCTCGCGGACGAGCTGGAGAAGATCGAGAACGGAGCGGGCAGCGAAGAGCGGCTCCCGACGAGACGCTTCACGTCCGAGGCCGGGGGAGCGGAGGACGACGTGCTCGACCTCGTCGGCTCCGAGCTCCGGGTCTACCGCGACCGGGCGCCGGCGCTCACCGCGGACCAACGCCCCACCGAGGAGGTGGACGGTTTCGTCGAGCTGCTCCTGCTGGAGGACGGGGACGACCTGGAGGACGGCGCGACGCGGACGATCGACCTCGGCACGCTCGTCGAGTCCTCGACGAGCGAGGCGCCGACCCTGCGTGCGGCGTGCCAGGAGGTCTCCCCCGATCAGCGCGTCCCGCTGTCCGTGGCGTCTCCCGAGGCCGTCTTGCGCGCACGCGATCTCGACGCGAACGGTCGCAACGACGTCCTGGTCGTACTGCGCGACCCCGACCAGCAAGCCGTGACGCTGCAGTTCGTGCTCTTCTGAGACGCCCGCGCGTCTAGGTGCCGACGATCAGGTCGAGCGCGTTCGTGAGCTCGTAGCCGGTCGCACCGAACACAGCGGCCTGCAGCGTGGCGTTGGCACCGCAGAGCGCCGGGTCCAGCGGGACGGGCAGACTTTCGACACGCACCCCGCCGGTGTGGGAGAGCACGATCTTCGCGAGGAAGCTGCTCGCCGGGTCGAGGAGGAGCTCGCCGCCCGCGAAGAACCGTCCGCTGGAGGGCCGCTCGTGGAACAGGAGCGTCGCGGTGCCGGGGCCGACCCCGGAGAAGTCGAGGGAGAGGTCCCAGCTCGCCCCGAGCTGCGGCCCGGTGGCCGCAGCGAGCCTCTCGGCGTTCAGGCCGGAGCCGTTGCGCGAGGTCACGCGCGCTCCCCCCTCGAGGTCCATCACGTAGATCGCGCCCGCGTTCGGGCCCGCGTCGTCGTCTCCGGTGGCGAGGACCGCCAGCGAGGAGCCCGTGAGCGAGAGGCGTGAACCGAACCGGTCCTCCCACCCGATCGCGTCCGGCCGCATCACGTAGGACTGCTGCCCCGTCGCGACGTCGAAGACGACGACGGCGCCCACCTGGTCGTGCTGGTTGACGTCCGCGGAGAAGGTCCCTGCGAACAGCTCGGTCGACGAGAGCGCGACGTTGGTCCCCAGCGCGTCGTCGGCCTGCCCAGCATCGGCGAGGCACTTGAAGAGCTCGTTCCCGGTCGCGACGTCGAAGAGGTAGACCGCTCCGGCGTTGTGCCCGCGCTCGTCCTCGTTCCGCGCGCCGACCGCGAGGACTCCGTTCTCCAGCGCGACGCTGAAGCCGAAGAAGTCGTCGTTCTGCGCGTCGCTGGCGACGATCTTGCGCAGGAAGGCACCGGTCGCCGCGTCGTGCACGAACACCGCGCCGGCGTCGGGAGACCCCTGGTCGTCGAACGGATCTCCGACGACCAAGAGCCCGTCGTCCATCGCCAGCGCGATGCCGAAGGCCGAGTTGCCTCCCGGCGGACCGAGCAGCTCGTACTGGAACGCGCGTGTCGCCTTGTCGTAGACGAAGACGGCGCCGCCGTTCGTCAGGGCTCCGATCGCGAGGTTCGCGTCGCCGACCGCCAGGTCGTAGCCGAAGTTGAGGTAGCGCGGGTCGCCCGGGATCTCGTCGATCTGCGTCTGGGACACGGAGTCGAACACGTGGACGGTACCGACCTCGAAGTCGGCCGTGATGGCGGACACGAAGAGCGTCGTCCCGTCGATCGCGACCTCGGCGCCGAAGCGGTCGAAGCTCGCGAGCGTGTCCGGGCGGAAGGTCCACAGACGCTCCCCGGTGTCGGCGTCGAACAGCACGGCCATCCCGGCGAACGAGACGAACCGATCACTGAACTCGTCCCCGCACAGGACGAGCGACTCCGGAGCGGACGCGGGCCCGCCGACGACCGGCACGACGCGTCCAAACCGATCTCCGCTCTCCGGGACGAGCTTCTGGACGGGATGCGGCGGACAGTTCTGCGCGAACCCGGCGGGCGCGAGGAAGAGGAGGGCGAGCGATGCGAGGCGGTGCGTCATGCGGGGAGGAGCGGAGGGGACCGCTCCGCTCGCTGCACGCTACCACTCCGCCCCGGAACGGGGGCGCGAAACCGGGCGGCGACCTCTCAGCCCGCGTAGTGCTCGCCCAGGAGCCGCACCAGGTGCTGCGCCTGCTCCGGCTCGAGGCGGTCGATCCGCCCCTCGAGCTCGCGCAGCATGTCGCGGGCGACCTCGTCCCCGTGCGCTTCCTTGGAGAGGCTGTGCGCCTTCGACGCGTGGTGGATGCTGACCAGCCCCTCGCCGAACAGGAGCAGCGCGGCCGGCACGGGCGAGGTCGCCATCAGCGCGGCGACCGCGGTCTTGAGCGCCGCCGTCGCGACCGGACGCGAGGACGCCGCCTCGTGCGCCTGGGTGAGCGCCCGACGCAGCGCGCCGTCGGGCTTCGGGGGTGCGGCGGCCTTCGCCTTCCACTGCTGCAGAACCAGCTTGCGGTGATCCCGCGCGGGACGTGGGGTTCCGATGCCGGGATCGGTGAGCTCCAGGAACCCGCCCACCTCGCTCAACCGGTAGTCCTTGGCGTGGTCCGAGAGCCCGCAGTACTCCTCGTGCGCCTCCTCCCCGCGTCGGTCGGCGGTGTACAGCCCGAGGACGATCTCGGTGTCGTGTCCCGCGCGGTTGAGCGTCACGCAGGGCACGATCAGGTACAGCGTGGGGGACGCCGCTCGGTGATCCTGGACGTCGAGCATCGCGCGGCGGGCCTGCACGCGCGCCGAGACCACCGCGGCGTAGAGCCGCCGCAGCTCGGGCGGTACCGGACCTCCGACGCGCAGCTCCCGCAGGCGGTCCACGCCCTCGAAGCCGAAGTCCTGCGTCAGTCGCAGCGCGAACGGCTCCTGGGCTCCCGCCAGGACGGCTTCGAGCGCACCGCAGTAGCGGGACTCGGTGCCGTAGCGCGGCGCACACCCGAAGCGCCGCCCCTCCGGGGACTCCTCGACCGAGACGTGCGCGTTGACCTTCAGCACGAGGACCTTCCCGTCCGCGGCGCCCGGGGCGAGCGCGAAGTGCTCCTCCGCGAAGCGCACCGATCCCCACTCGTAGTGCCCTCCGAGGTTCGCCACGCGAAACGGCGACTTGGACGAGAACTTGAGGCTCGGCAGCAGGTAGCGCACGAACTGGCGCTGGAACGCCTCGATCGACTCCTGCTCCGCCTCGTCGGAGCAGCTCACGCGCATCGCTCCGACGACGGGCGCGCGCAGCGACTGGACGAAGGTGCGCAGCACGCGCGCGACCTCGTCGCAGGGACGCTCCTTCCCCAGGAGTCCGTACAAACGCTCCGCGTGGAGCGCGGCGCTGCCGGACGAGGTGGCGTGCCCCGGATGGAAGCGAGAGCGGTGGGAAGAGGAGCCACTCATGGGCTTAAACGAAGCCACCGCCCGACCGCTCGCGAGGAGCAGCGGGGCGGCAGAGTTCGAGGCCGATGCAGGGGGCAGGGGACGAGAGCGATGCGGGCGACGAGAGGCCACACTTGCCCCGATCGAACGCACCGAGACCGCCTCCGCGCGAGGAGGGCGTCCGGACGTCGTCCAGGAGCTTCGCCCGCGGTCCCTTAACCCTTCGCCGCGACGTTGCGCGCGAGCCGTGCCTTGTACCGGCCGGCCGCGTTGTCGTGGATGATGTTCGTCTTGGCCGCCTTGTCGATGCGCTTCATCGCCATCGGCATCGCGGCGTTCGCCTCTTCGGCGGTCTCGGCGTTGAGCACCTTCTTCATCGCGCTACGCATGGACGTGCGGATGGTCTTGTTGTGCTGACGGCGTTCCTCGTCCTGACGGACGCGCTTCTTGGCTTGCTTGTTGTTGGGCATCGTTTCAGTGGAGGGATCCCATCTTCGCCGCGACGTCGCGGAAGCTGATGTCGACCTCGTAGATCTGGATGTAGCGGGAACGGGCCTCGTCGTCGTTCCCCTCTTGCTCGGCGATCGAGCCGAGATTGTAGAGGATCTCCTTGGCTCGCTCGTCGATTCCGTTGCAGGCCTCGAGGGCCCGCTCGTACTCCTTGCGCGCGAGGTCGAGGATGCCCTTCTTCTGGAACCCCTGGCCCAGGAAGAAGAGCGCCTCTCCGCGCACGCGAGGCTCGTTCTGGCACTTCTGGAGGACGGCGAGCGCGTCGTCGACGCGCTCGGCGCGCATGAGCTTCTTCGCGAGCGTCATGCGGATGCCGGCGTCGCCGGGGCGCAGGTTGGTGCGCCGCTCGTAGTCCTTCACCTCGAGCTGGACGAGCTCGCTCTCGAGGCGGGTCGCCTCGTCCGTGCGCCCCTCCTTGTCCGCCCGGGCGATGCGCTTCTTCATCGCCTTGGCCTCGAGGTCTCCGACCCGGCTCGCGAGCTCGAAGGAGTCGCGCTTGTACTCGAGCGCACGCTGCGCGAGCTCGAGTGCGGCCTCCGGGTCCTTGAGCTTCTCGTGCACCGCGCTCAGCTCGATCATCACGTCCGGGTTGGACGGATCGTCGGCGAACAGCCCCTCCAGACGCTCCAGCTCCTCGCGCAGCTCGTCCTCGGAGAGGTGCAGGCGCTTCTTCCGCTCGAGCTGACGGGCCTCGTCCTGGTTCTTGATCAGGTCGCGGCTGTGCTGCGCGTTCTGGACCCCGCTGTTCTCGAGCGCCATGTCGGCCGCGAGGTTCTTGCGCGCCTTCAGGGCCTCCTGGTCGCGCGGGTCCGCGGCCAGCGCACGCTCGTAGTACTCGAGCGCGTTCTGGTGGTCGCCCGTGCGGTGCATCATCTGCCCGGCGCGCTTGAGCGCCGCGGCGTTCTTCGGTGCGATCTCCGCGGTGAACTCGTAGACCGCGCGGGCCGAGTGGAAGTGGCCGCAGGCCTCCAGCGACTCGCCGAGCAGGAGGTTCGCCTCCTCGTCGAGCGGGTTCGTCGCGAGGTAGTCCTCGAGCGCCTTCGCACAGGCGTCGTGCTTGCCCATCTTCGCCATCGCCTTCGCGCGCGACAGCGGCAGCGCACCGGACACGGCGCGCAGGAAGCGCCCCCCCTTCTTCGTCTCGTGCTTCTTCCGCAGCGCTTGACGCAGACCGGCGCGCGCCTCGCCCTGGTCGGGGTCGAGGTCGATGAGCTGGCGGAAGAGCTCGACGGCGAAGTCGTAGTTGCGTCGCCGGAGCGCCTCCTCGGCCTTCTGGATGTGCTTGGAGAAGTCCATTTCTGGCCCCTGAGGGCAAAAACGAGGGCGGAAAAGCGTAGCGACGAGCCCCCCATCGGTCAACGGAGGCCCGCCGGCCTCGCCCCCCTCTAGCGGCCCCGCAGCCGGTCGCTACAGGGGCAGGCGCGGATCGGCGCGCGCCCGGCCTGTGGTAGAGTTCCGGCGAACCGTCCAAGGTGCCCCTCATGGCCGAAGAAGAGCAGACCGACCCGACCCCGCCGACCCTCCAGTTCCAGGTCACGCTGTACCCGAACCCGGTGCTGCGGAAGGAGGCTCCGCCCGTCGAGACGTTCGACCAGGACCTCGCGGACACCGTGCGGGCCATGTTCGAGCGCATGTACGCCTCCGGAGGCGTGGGGCTCGCGGCCCCCCAGGTCGGGATCTCCCGCCGCATCATGGTGCTCAACGCGACCGGCGAGCCCGAGGACGAGATCGTGCTGATCAACCCCAGGATCGTGGACAAGAGCGGTCCGGAGACCCTGTTCGACGAGGGCTGCCTGTCGTTCCCGGGGATCTACGCCGAGGTCAAGCGCCCGGACGAGTGCACCGTGCGGGCCCAGGGACTGGACGGCGAGGAGTTCGAGGCCAGCTACGCGGGCTTCCCCAGCCGGATCGTCCAGCACGAGTACGACCACCTGGAGGGCGTCCTCCTGGTCGATCGGATGTCACCGGCCGACAAACAGCGCCACAAGAGCGCTCTGGCGGACCTGGTGGACGCCTACAAGCGCTCTCGCGCCGCCGCCGGTTGAGGGTCACGTTCGAGCGAGCCCAGCTCGCCGCGCCGCCGGAGGGCTCCGTGCTCTCGATCGGCGTCTTCGACGGCGTGCATCGCGGTCACCAGGCGATCCTGGCCCGCAACGTCGAGGTGGCGCGTGAGCGCGGGGCCGAGGCGACGGTCCTCACGTTCCGGCGCCACCCGAAGCGGCTCCTGCTCGGACGGTCGCCACGGACCCTGACCACCCTGGAGCACCGGCTGGAGCTGTTCGAGCAGGCCGGCATCGAGCACGCGGTCGCCCTGACCTTCGACGAGGAGCTCCGCCAGCTCCCGGCCCCGGACTTCGCGCGCCAGCTGTGCCAGGAGGCGCTGGACGTGCGGCTGTTCGTGCTGGGGTTCGACAGCAAGTTCGGCCGGAACCGCGAGGGCAGCCCGGAGCGGCTCGCGGAGTGGGGCTACCCGGTCGAGGTCGCCCCGAAGGTCGTCCACGCGGGGCGGGCCGTGTCCTCCACCGCGATTCGGGAGGCCGTCGAGCTCGGCGACCTGGAAGGGGCCCGCGCGATGCTGGGAAGGCGGGTTTCGGTGCTGGGCCGGGTGGTCCGGGGTGCCAGCCTCGGCCGCGAGATCGGGTTCCCGACGGCCAACCTCGACCTGCATCACGAGCTCCACCCCCCGCCCGGGGTCTACGCGACCCGCGCGCTGCTCCACGACCAGGACGGGCGGACCGTGGACGGGGTGACGAACATCGGGTTTCGGCCCACCGTGGCGGCCGAAACGCCCGAGCTGCCCCGGGTCGAGGTCCACCTGTTCGACTTCGAGGGCGACCTCTACGGCGAGCGGCTGGAGCTCGTCTTCGTGGAGCACCTGCGCGGGGAGCAGCGCTTCCCGAACCTCGAGGCCCTCGTGGAGCAGATCGGGCGGGATGCGGACCGGGCGAAAGCCGTGCTCACCACGACTCCCTATTAAGTGGAGGGCCGACGGTTGACGATGCGTGCAGCCGGGCGGCAAACTCCGCGGCCCTCGGCGGGCAGGTAGCTCAGTTGGTAGAGCACTTGACTGAAAATCAAGGG
>CAZDYS010000065.1:0-12275 GCA_964509445.1 uncultured Planctomycetaceae bacterium | reverse complement strand
GCGCGTCGAATCGTCATCGACGCTCCGATCCAGGCGAACGGGGCCGACCAGAACGCGAGCGTCCAGACCGTCCAGTCCTGGTGCCCGAGCGCCTGCATGCGCGCTCCGAAGAACGGATTGAAGTAGTCGACCGGGGACCACCAGCTCCCGGTCGCCCAGCGCACGAAGGACACCTCGACCAGGTACTTCAAGGCCATCAGGCCGAAGCCGGTGAGGGCATAGGCTCTCCGGTCCACGCGCGCTTCGAGCGTGAACCACAGCTTCAGGGTGCGTGCGAGCCAGGCCATCGGTCCTCCTCCGTGAGCCGAGCGGAGGGCCGGCCGGTCGCGGCCGCCCGTTCCCCTCCCGCCAGACTGGAGGGTAGGCGAGAGCCGGCTCGCGCTCTAGGCTCCGGGCTCGATGCTGACCTTTGCAACGTTCCTGATCGCGCTCCTCACGACCCAGGATCCAGAAGCCCGCCCGCAGGACCCCGAGCCGGCCGCGCCCGTGTCCGAGGTTCCGAGCTGACCGATGTGACCCGGCGAGGGCATGCCGATCCGGGGGATCGGCGAGACACTGGAGAGTGGCCGCTGGGTCGCGAGCGCGCGCTTCATCGACGACATCGCCGAGCGCCGCGCGCAGCAGCGGTACACCCTGACCTACCGCTTCACCGAGCGGCTTCGGCTGGGCGTCGAGTGGAACCCGCTCGCCGACGACGTCGGACTGATCGGCAACTACGTCGCGGTCGAGGAGACGGCGAATCGGCCCGCGCTCCTTTTGGGGACGAGCTCCGACCGGATCGGCACCGCGACCGGCCGCGTCTACTACGCGACGTTGAGCAAGAACCTCGACGGCTGGATCGGCGTGCCCGTCGCTCCGTACGTCGGCGCCTCCTGGAGCGATCGGTCGAACCGCTGGGAAGAGCTGGCCGGACTGCAGTACCGGCTCTTCGACGGGGCCGTCTCGTTCACGCACCTGTGGGACGGCGTCAACCTGCACCACACCGTCGACTGGGGCGGGCTGGGGGAAGCGCTCGAGATCGAGGCGCTCCAGAGCGCGACCCTCGGGCTGATCGTCGCCGAGCAGGACGGCGAGCACTTCGTCGGCGTGCTGCTGGGCGGCGTCTTCTGACGTACACCGGACGGAGCGACGGCCGCCGGACGGACGCTCCCGTCCGGCAGCCGCGCGAACGTCTCAGACCTTCTCCGGAGCGCGCTTCCAGGCGAAGGAAGCGGCCAGGAGCAGGACGGCGACCGCGGAGAGCAGCGTGCGATCGGAGCTCGCGGGCAGACTCAGGGCTCCCGCCAGCACCAGGGGGCCGGCGTAGAAGAGGAGCGCCGCGGGCACGGAGTCGGACGGAGCCACGCGCCGGGAGCGCACGAGGGCGGGGGTCGCGCGCTGTCCGCGATCCTCGCTCGTGCGGGGATCGTCGGAGCGGCGATGCGGAGCGGAGTAGTTCTTGGTTGCTTGGATCATGATGGTTCCCTCGTCCTTCTGGAGGTCGTGCGAACCGCTACTCGCCTTGGCCCAGCGAGTAGCCGCGTTCGCCTCCGAACGTGTAGAGGTTCTCCGTCTTGATGACGTCGAGTCCGCCGTCGGTCAGGCTCCCGAGGAGCGCGACCACGTCCTTCGCGGTGACGACAGCGTCGTCCTTCCCGACGAACCGACAGCGCCAGTGGTCGGTGCAGAACGTCTCCGGGAGACCGTCCGGGTACACCTTCACGCCGCGGTTCGTGATCATCTTCAGCTTCCACGGGAGCGCGGTGCTCGCGTCGATCCGACGCGCCAGCTCGTCGGCCTTGCGGCCCTCCTCGTCCCAGTCGAGGAAGACGTCCACTCCGACGAGCTCCTTCTCCTGCCGCGGGAGCTCGCTCGAGGGCACGTGGATCGCGCCTGCGCGGTACTCGACCGGCGTGAGCACGTTCGGCTTCTGACCGAGGTTGGAGATCACGGCCTGCGTGAACTCGCGCGTGCCGACCTTCTTCTTGCTGATGCCCTCGCGGTACATGTCCGGCGTGTGGATGCCCTGCTCGAGCGTCGCCAGCCAGGCGTTGTTGATCCGCTGGGCGGTGTCGGACTCGCCCATGTGGACGAGCATCTGCACCGCGGCGAGGAGCAGCCCCGAGGGGTTCGCGAGGTCCTGGCCGGCGATGTCCGGCGCGGAGCCGTGGACCGCCTCGAACATCGCGATCTCGCTGCCGACGTTGGCCGAGCCGGCCAGGCCGATCGAGCCCGAGACCTTCGACGCGATGTCCGAGAGGATGTCGCCGTACAGGTTCGGGGTGACGATCACGTCGAAGGACTCCGGCTCAGCGGCGAGGCGTGCGGCGCCGATGTCGATGATCTGGTGGTCGCTCTCGATGTCCGGGTACTCCGCGGCGATCTCGCGGAAGACCTGGTGAAACAGGCCGTCCGTGAGCTTCATGATGTTGTCCTTGGTCATGCAGGTGACCCGGGACCGGCCGTGGGCGCGCGCGTACTCGAAGGCGTAGCGCACGATGCGCTCGGAGCCGGGGCGCGTGATGAGCTTGAGGACCTGCGTGACCTCCTGCGTCTGCCGGTGCTCGATGCCGGCGTACAGGTCCTCCTCGTTCTCACGCACGATCACCAGGTTCATGGCCGGGTGCGGCGAGGTGACGAACGGGGAGTAGGACTTGCTCGGCCGCACGTTCGCGAAGAGGTTCAGCGACTTGCGGATGGTGACGTTGAGGCTCTTCACGCCTCCGCCCTGGGGCGTCGTGATCGGCGCCTTCAGGAGCACCTTGTTCCGGCGGATCGTGTCCCAGCTCTCCGGCTGGATGCCGGCCTTGTGGCCGGCCTGGTACACGCGCTCGCCGACCTCGATCTCGTCGTAGTCGAGCGGGGCCTCCGCGGCCTCGAGGATGTCGAGCGTGGCCTGCATGATCTCCGGGCCGACGCCGTCGCCGCGCGCGATCGTGATACGCGTCTTCGTGGCCGGCGAGCGGCTCTCGGAGAGGGTCGAAGGGGAGGAAGTCGAGGTGTCTGCGATGGTCATTGCGGTGTGCGGATCGGGGACGGCCTCGGTTCGGATCTCGGAGGTGGCCGTCGAATTCGCAAACAAGCATCGTCCCTCCTGGTCGTTCCATCCAATGCTTTGTTTGCGACGGAACGTTCACTTGCGGCGAACGGGGGCGATGACGCTCGTCGTGTCCAGGGCGAGATCGCGACCTCGCTGCCCCGTCGGGTCCGGCCCTCGAGAGAGGGTGCGCACGCTCGTCTCCGAGCGAGCCTCGTCCGTCTCCGCGCGTCCGTGAGTCGAGAGTGTGGCGGGTCCGCTCAGCCCGCGAACTCTTCCCACTGCGCGTTCTTGTCCTCCAGGTCGCGCTCGACTTCGGCCAGCCGGAACTGAGTCTCCTTGGCCGCCTCGGGATCCTTGTAGACCGCCTCGCTCCCCATCGCCTCGACGAGCGTCTCGCGCTCTTCCTCGAGCGCGATGATCTCCTCCTCGAGCTTCTTCAGCTTCCAGGGGTTCGAGGGCTTCTTCTGCTTCTTCGCGGACGGCGCGCTCTTCGGCTTCGGCTGGGCCTTGGCCTTTTCCTGCGCCTTGGCGGCCTGCGCGCGCTGCTCCTTCGCCTTGCGCGCCGCCTCTTCCACGCGCTCGGCCTCGGCGGCGTCGAGCGACGCCTTGTACTCCGAGTAGTTGCCGCGGAACGTGCGCACGCCGCCGCGCTGCACCTCGTAGATCGTGCCGACGAGCGCGTCGAGGAACGCGCGGTCGTGACTCACGCAGACCAGCGCGCCGGGGAACGTCGAGAGCATCTCCTCCAGCGCGGTACGAGCCGGCAGGTCCAGGTGGTTCGTGGGCTCGTCGAGAGCGAGCCAGGAGGGACCGGTCAGCACCAGGCGCGCGAGCGACAGGCGCGCGCGCTCTCCGCCCGAGAGCCCCGCGACGGTGAGGTCGACCTCCTCACCCCGGAACAGGAACTTCGCGAGGTGGCTGCGAATCTCCAGGTCGGTCATCTGCGGGTGATCCCGACGGATCTCCGTGAACGGCGTGCCGTCGTCGCGCAGGTCCGAGACCTCCTGGTCGTAGTAGCCGCAGCGCGCCTTGTGCCCGAAGTGGATGGCGCCGCGCATCGCCTGCGTCTGGCCGGCGAGGACCTTGAGGAGCGTGGTCTTGCCGGCCCCGTTCGGGCCGACGATGCCGACCCGCTCGCCGCGGCCCAGCCGTACGCGCACGTCGCGGATCAGCGGTTCGTCCCCGTAGCCGATCGCGAGGTCCTCGGTCTCGAACACCTGCTCGCCGCCGCGTTCGATCTCCGCGAGGCGGATCACCGGGCGGCGCACGTCGTTGTAGGGACGCGGCAGGCGCACGAGGTTCCCGAGCCGCTTGCGCCGGCCCTTCGCCTCCGCCGTGCGCTGCGAGCCCATGTGCTTCTTGATGAAGTTCTCGTCGCGCCGGATCTCGTCCTGCTGCTGCTCCCAGGCGCGCAGGTCGTCGGCGAAGCGCTCCTCCTTGCGCTTCACGTAGGCGGAGTAGTTCCCCGGATAGCGGACGAGCAGGCCACGCTCGACCTCGACGATGGCGTCGACCACGCGATCCAGCATGCGGCGGTCGTGACTCACGACCAGGACGGCGCTCTGCATCTCGTCGAGGTAGCTCTCGAGCCACTCGATCCCGGCGAGGTCCAGGTGGTTGGTCGGCTCGTCGAGCAGCAGGAGGTCCGGGACGGACACCAGCTCGCGCGCCAGGGCGGTGCGGCTCTTCTCGCCGCCGGACAGCGTGTTCGCGTCGCGCTCCCAGAGCGACCGGTCGAGGCCGATGCCGTCCAGGACGGTCTCGACGCGGCGTTCGGCTTCCCAGCCTCCGATCTGCTCCATGCGCTCGGTCAGCTCGCCGTGGCGCTTGACCAGCGCATCGAGCTCGTCCGCGTCGACCTCGCCCATCCGCGTGCCGACGGTCTCGAGCTCCTTCTCGAGCGCGTGGACCTCGTCGAGCCCGCTCTCCACCCAGCTGCGGACGGTCGTCCCGGCCGCGAAGACCGGTCGCTGGACCACGTAGCCGATGCGCGCGCCCTTGCTGACGGTGATCGTGCCGAGATCCGCCTGCTCCTCGCCCTCGATCAGGCGCAAGAGGGTCGTCTTGCCCTCTCCGTTGC
This sequence comes from uncultured Planctomycetaceae bacterium, assembly GCA_964509445.1. Classification (GTDB taxonomy): domain Bacteria; phylum Planctomycetota; class UBA1135; order UBA1135; genus CAZDYS01. Next base: position 7,176 of record CAZDYS010000065.1, on the reverse strand, counting down.
GACCGACGATGCCCACCTTCTCGCCGCGCTCGATGCGCAGATCGGCCCCGCGCAGGATCTCCTGCGTACCGAGGATCTTCCGGAGTCCGACGACGTTGAGGACGCTCAAGGGAGGGGGTCGCCCCGGTTTCGGCGGGGGGCGACGAGCCGCGCATGATACGCCACCGAGCGCCGCTGTCAGCGAGCGGGCGGCTCCAGTCCTCCTGCGTCGGCTCTTTCGCCCGCTGCCCCGGTTCGCGTCCGCGCCGGCCTCGCGCTAGAACGGGACCCATGAAACGCTCCCGCACCCTGTGCCTGTCGATCGCGCTCTCGCTGCTGGCCGCTTGCCGCTCGCTGCCGGATCCGACGGGGGCCGAGGCCTCCCCGACGGACGAACGGAGGGCGGCGGTGGAGCACGTGCTGGACGCGTTCCACCAGGCCGCTTCCGACGCCAACGGAGAGCGCTACTTCGGGCTGATGACCGAGGACGCGGTCTTCCTGGGCACGGACGCGACCGAGCGCTGGACCCGCGACGCTTTCCGCGACTACGCGATGCCCTACTTCGAGGCCGGCCGTGGCTGGACCTACCGGACGCTCGAGCGGCACGTCCACCTGGCGCCGGCGGGGGACAGCGCGTGGTTCGACGAGCGGCTGTGGAACGACAAGTACGGCGAGTGTCGCGGGACCGGCGTCCTGCTCCGGCGTGAGACGGGCTGGAAGGTCGCGCAGTACAACCTGACCTTCCCGGTGCCGAACGAGATCGCCGGCGAGGTCGTCGAGCAGATCAAGCGGCACACGGGCGCGGCGCGGTAGATCCGGTCCCCGGGCGGCGCTAGAGTCCGCTCCATGCCCGCCCCGCCTCCCGACGCGCGCCAGAGGACCGCCGAGGTCGTTCGCGTCGATCCCTGCGGCGACGACGGCGTGATCCTCGCGCTGCGGCCCGAAGAACCGCTGCCGCCGGTGCGCGCGAGCCGCTTCTTCATGTTGAAGCGGACCGACGGCGCCTCTCCCCTGATCCCGCGGCCGTTCTCCATCTATCGCCAGACCGAGGAGGAGATCACCTTCCTCCTGAAGGTGATGGGGCGCGGCACCCGCGCTCTCGCGGAGAGCCGGCCGGGGCAGGAGGTGCGCATGGTGGGTCCGCTCGGCAACGGCTGGCCCGAGCTCGCCCCCGACGCCGCCTGGGTGTTCCTGGGCGGAGGCGTCGGCGCCGCCCCGTTCCCGCTCCTGATCGAGCAGTCCCTGGCGGGGGCCTTCGGCGCGCCGGTTCCGGCCGCGAGGATGACCTACCTGTTCGGCGCCGCGACGCGCGGCCTGCTCTACGACGTCGACCTGGTCCGCAGTCTGGGGATCCGGGTCGAGACGGCCACGGACGACGGCTCGGACGGGTTCCGCGGCAACGTGCTCGGGCTCCTCGAGGAGCTGTGGGAGCGCGGAGAGCTTCCCCGGGACGTGCGCCTCCTGGCCTGCGGTCCGGACCCGATGCTGATGGCCGTCGAGCGCCTGGCGCGCGAGCGCGAGCTGCGCTGCTGGCTGTCCCTGGAGACGCTGATGGGCTGCGGGGTCGGGATCTGCAACGGCTGTCCGGTGGACACGCTCCCGGAAGGCCCGCTCGGGTCCTGGCCGAACGCCAAGTGCTGCGTCGAGGGGCCGGTGTTCGCGACCGACGCGATCACGCTCGCTCACGCCTGAGCCGGTTCTCCGGATCCGGAGCGAAACCCGTCGCCGCCCCGTCCGTCTTCCCCGTGGCGGGTGGGGGGTCGGGATGGAAGCGAATCAGCCGCCTGCTTCGGGAGGCCGCTGCGGGCCGATGTCGCTGCTCGGAAGCTCCTGACCGATGCGCTCGAGCGTCCGCTCGATCTGCTGCTTCAGGCTTCCCCAGGCGTCGTCCTCCCAGGTCGATGGCTGTTCGATCGTGAGCGCGCTCTGCAGGACCTCGAGCGCCTCCACCAGCCGACCGCGTCGCTCCAGGAACATCCCGAGCTCGAGCTGCATCGGCAGGTTGTCCGGCAGCAGGCGCGCGGCGCTCTTCAGGTAGACCTCGGCTTCGTCTTCGCGCTCCTGCGCCTCCAGCAGCCGGCCCTTCTGGAACAGCGCGTCCGGGTGCTCCGGGTCCTTCTTGAGCGCGAGGTCGAGCCACACCTCGGCGGTCTCCGGGCTGCCGCGCATCCCCTCGGCGCGAGCCAGCCGGTAGATCTGCCCCGCGCTGAGGTCCTGCTCCATCTGCATCAGCTCGGCGTACAGCAGCCCGCCACGGACCGGATGCCCGATCTCGTAGGCGCGGATCAGGGGGAGCAGCGCCGCCTTGCGCGCGCCCTGCTGCAGCAGCACCTGGCCGTAGTTGTAGTGCGCCGCGAAGTCGTTCGGGAGCACGGCGGTCGCACGCCGCAGGGCTTCGAGGGCCGCCTGCGGATTCACGTCCAGCGTCGTGAGCGCCATCCCCTTGAGGTAGTTGCCGTAGCCGTGCTCCTTGTCGGCCGCGAGAGCGCGGTCGATCCAGACCAGCGCCTCGCGCTCCTTGCGATCCTCGAGCCGGTTGGCGGCGAGGATCAGCGGCGCCTCGGGGACCGTGTCGTCCTCCTCGATCAGCTCGAGCGCGAGCGCCTCGGCACGGTCGCGCTGGCCGGCCTCGCGCAGGACCTGGGCGAGGGCGAGACGCGGCTCGATGTCCGTGGGCAGGAGCTCGACCGCGCGCTCCAGATGGTGGATCGATACGTTCCACTCCGCCGCGGCGGCGTTCAGGCGTCCGAGGCCCATGTGCGCCTCGGCGCAGCGGTCGTTGAAGGCGATCGCCTTGCGGTAGGCCTCGTCCGCCTCGACGGTGTGTCCCGCGAGTCGGTGCGCGTTGCCCAGGGCGGCGTAGACGAGCTCCAGTCGGTGATGCTGGTCGACCACGCGCATCCCGAGCTCGCGCGCCTTGCGCGCACCGTCCTCCAGCGTCCCGATGCGGCGCGCCAGGTCTTCCAGGATCGTGATCGGCGTGGAGAAGCCGCCGAAATCGTCCGTCTGGGCGTCGACCAGGTAGCACTGCGCGAGCCCGAGGTTGGTCTGCAGGTAGTCGTTCGAGGTCACGAACAGGTCCGTGTCCGGTTGCTTCGCCTCGACCAGCAGCGTGCCCGCGCGTTCGAAGACCGCCAGCGCACGCTCGAGAGCCTGCTCGTCGCCGGCGGCGGCCTGCTGGAGCAGGACGCGTCCGAGACCCCAGTGCAGATAGGGGCTGCGCGGCGCCTCGCGGACGGCCGTCGTGAAGAGCGCTTCCTCGCTGCGCCAGATCGCGATGCGATCCCAGCTCTTCCAGCCGTAGGCCGCCAGCAGCACGAGCAGCGTCGGGAGGCTCATGGCGCGCGGGAGCGACCGCGCCAGCGCCAGCGTCAGGAGCAGCACGTACCCGAGCACCGACACGTACAGGAACCGATCCGACAGCGGGAAGCGGCCCAGCGAGCTGACGTTCACGAGCGCCGGAAGGAACGCGAGCGGAATGCTCAGCAGGGCGAACAGCGCGACGCCTGCGCGCCGCTTCCAGAGCACGACGCCCAGCGCGGTCGCGCCGGCCGTGAAGCCCAGGGCGGTCCAGGCCGTACTCGAGGTCCACGCCAGGTTGGGTCGGAACGGACGGAACACGACCAGGTCGAAGGGCCACGCGAGCAGCTCGAGCCCGCCGCCCAGGAGCTCGACGTGCAGGAGCGCCATGCGCGCCGCGTCCACGTTGAAGTGCGTCGGGGTGCGGTCCAGGCCTGCCCAGGCGCTCCGGAAGACGAACACGCGCGCGAGGTACCACAGCACGCCGACGATCAGGAACGGGTGGTACGCGCGTCCCGGGTGGGGGATCCGCAGCTTGCCGCCGCGCGCGTGCTCCCGCGCGAGGTCGAGGCCGAGGCACAGGAGCACCGAGGCCCCGGCCATCTCCTTCGAGAGCATCCCCAGCGCGAGGAACAGCGCGGCCGCCAGCGGCGCGCCGCGCGAGCCTCCGTCACGCCAGCGCAGGAACGCGAGCACCGTCGCGAGCGTGAACAACCCGAACAGCGGGTCGTTGAACGCGGAGATCCAGGCGACGCTCTCCACGTGCAGCGGGTGCAGTCCGAACAGCGCGGTGGCGAGCCCGCAGATCCAGGGCTCGGCTCCCGTGAGCCGCTTCACCAGGAGGTACGCGACGGCCGTCGTCGCGAGGTGCGTGACGATCGACAGACCGTGGAAGACCTCCGGCTGGGCGCCGAACAGCCACCAGCACAGGGACCAGACGGCGGCCGTCAGCGGACGCCAGTACCCGATCTGCTCCGTCGAGCCGGGGTCGAGGAAGTCCCAGTAGGGGCGCGTGAACAGCTGCGGGAGGTTCCCGATGTCCGTGATCCCGGGGTTGCGGGCGATCAGGAGCAGGTCGTCGTAGACCAGCTCTCCCGGGAGCGCGCGCGCGAACACGGCCAGGGTCGCGACCAGGGCGAACAGCAGCCAGGCCCAGTCGCGCGCCACGAAGGGGCGCGTGTTCGGATCTTCGGAGGTCGGCACGGGGAGGGGGTTGGGGGCTCTTAGGCTCGCCGCTCGCGCGAGTCACAGCCCGAGAACCTAGCGCGGCCGCGGCCGGGCGGCCAAGAAAGAGAACGGGCCGACGCCGGGGAGGGGTGGCGTCGGCCCGTCTTGCACCCGCGAGGGAGTTGCGGGTGCGGGCGGAGGGCGAGCAAGCTCAGCCGCTCCTGGGGGGAAGGAGGGAGCTCAGGGCACCAGCGTGATGATCTGGAGGTTGGAGACCTCGAAGGTCGTCATGTCCACCGACTGGCAGTAGAAGTCCGTCGGAGGTCCGGTCCAGTCCACGGGTGCGGCGGACTCGGTGAACCCGCCGTTGGCACCGATCGTGAACGCGGTCGCGAACACGAAGTCGGTGAAGTTGTTGCCCATGCAGAACGTCGCGAGCGGGTGGATGCTCTTGATCGGCGACATGGAGTAGTAGATCCGGTGCACGCGGCCCGGGACGCCGGCCAGGACGACGGGCATGTTCGTGCCACCCGCGACCTGGTTGAAGTCGTCGCCGGTGCCGAGCTGCAGCTGCGGCGACGCGACCTGCTCGATCGTGAAGCCGATGTCACGCTGCGTCGTGCCGTCGGACACGGACAGGATGGCCGGGCCGAGGAACGTGTGCTGCGGGACGTCGACGGTGATCGTGAAGTCGTCGACGATCGTCCACGAGCTCGAGGGCACCGTCTCGAAGAGGTTGAACAGCACCGTGGTGACGCTCGAGAAGCCGCTGCCGGTCAGCGTCACGGTCTGGTCCGTCCCGGGCTGGAGCGCCGGGATGATGTCGGGCGTGACCGCCGAGAGGATCAGCGGGCAGTTGCTCAGCGCGGAGATGCCCGTGACCAGGTCGGTCGGGAACGCGTTCGAGAGCACGGCTCCGCCGGAGCCGGGCACCTTGACCATCACGTCGCCGGCCATCGCGTTGCCGGGAATCGTGACGTCGATGCGCGTGCCGCCGAGCGTCGAGGAGACGCCGGTCACGCGGACGCGCGGGTCGGCGCCGGTGCCGGTCACGTTGGCGTTCGTGAACCAGACCTCGTTGTTGGTCGGCGAGAAGTTCGCGCCGACCAGGGTCAGCGTGCTGCCGCTCACGGACGTCTCGCAGATCGCGGGCTTGGTCGCCGAACGCGCGCCGTAGACCGCCTGGATGCCGTTGACGTCGTCCGAGTTGATCGAGCGCAGGGCCGTCTGACCGGGCGCTCCGGAGGGACGCATCGTGGCCGCGCCGTTGCAGGAGTGACCGAGGCCGAGCACGTGGCCGTACTCGTGGGTCATGATCCCCTGGATGTCGTAGACGCCGCCGCCGATGCCGCCCGGGCCGTCGGCCCAGTTGATGCCGCTGTCGCAGAAGCGGATCTGCCAGCCGTTGGAGGCCGGGAGCAGCGCGAAGGCGAGCACGCCCGGCGAGCAGCTGTTCGTCGTCGAGACGATGTTGTTGTCCGTGTTCCCGATGCCGCTCGCGATGCCGGCGAAGAACCCGTCGAAGTTCGCGCCACCGGAGCCGAGGACGTTGCCGCCGACGGGGTCACCGGTGCCGTCCCCGTGAGGCGTGCTGCCCCACTCGGCGACGCCTTTCCAGATCGCGAGCTCCGCGCCGGACTGGCCCGGGTACATCGGGTCGTCGTTCGTGTTGTTGTTCGCCTGGCTGTCGGCGAAGTTGTCGAAGACCCGGAAGTCGCGCTGGCTGTCGCCGAGGCTCTCACCCGTGAGCGAGAAGTTGGCGTTCAGCTCTTCCGCGGGCATGGCCAGCACGAAGGCGAGGCCGAGTCCGAGCGAGGGCAGGAGGTAGTTCTTGGCTTTCATCGTGGGTCTCCCGCTCTACTTCCGAGCCCGCTTGACGCGGGCGATGGCGACCTCGAGCTCCGCGACCGAGACGTTGTTCTCGATGGCGTAGCCCACCCCGCGTCCGAGCGCGACCGGCTGCGAACCGCTCTCCGCGGTGCGGTAGAGACCGCCGTGGAGCGCGTGGATGGTGTTTGCGGAGACGCCCGCGCCCAGGTCGTCGGCCCAGGTGTGGAAGACGACCACGCGGTTGCCGACCAGCACGTCGTCCGCGGTCGGTGCCTCGGAGTTCCAGTAGCCCTCCTCCTCGTTCAGGAAGCCACCCTGGTAGGTCACGTCCAGCACGACCGAGGTGCCGTCCGTGAGCGAGCGTCCCTCGATGGTGAGGGTCGTGAAGTAGGTGGCCGGGTCTTCCAGCGAGTCCTGCTCCTTCACGACCTGGGACGAGATGATCTCGCCGTAGACCGCTCCGTCCGCGGCCTCGACGAGTTCGGGCAGGGTGTACTCCTGGATCTGGGCCAGGCCGAGCGCCGACAGGGCGCCCAGGACCAGGGCAGAGCCGAGGAGGGAATGCAACTTCTTCATGTTCGGGCTGTCCTCGAGGAGGCCAGGGCGACCGCTGGGTCGCGTGAGTCGATCGGGAGGGGGGCTGGGGAGGCGTCTGGCTCGGTGGGTCCGACCGGACCGGTTCCCTCTGTTCAATGACCGAGGGCGCCAGGACGTTCCCGGATCGCAGCGATTCTACGGGCTTTCCCGGATCCCAGGGGCCGCCTCGGAGGAAGCGTACCCCGCTCTAGGGGGCCAGGGAGGGGCCGGGATCCGCACCGGGATCCCCTGCGAGGGGCTCGGACGGCCCGAGGCCGGGCGGGGTTCCCTCCGCCTCGGGGTCCGGTCCGGAATGCGAGGGCC
>CAZDYS010000064.1:0-12379 GCA_964509445.1 uncultured Planctomycetaceae bacterium | reverse complement strand
CCTCGACCTCGCTCTACCCGACGATGTCGGCGGAGGAGCGGCGTGCGGACGTGACGATCTGCGTCGACGCGCTCCCGGAGAACCTCCCGGAGCGCGGGAACCTGATCCTGATGAACACCGAGCTCCCGGAGTTCGTGCCCGCGAGCCTGGGCGAGGTCGATCCCCAGCCGGTCGTCTGGGACTGGGATCGCGAGCACCTCCTCAACCGCTACCTCAACTACCGGGACCTGCCCATTCCTCCCGCGCGTAAGGTCAACCTGCGACGCGGCGCGGGCGAAGTGCTGGTCGAGAGCTACGACGGTCCGCTGATCGCGGCGTTCGACCTGACGGACCGCCGGGTCGTATACGTCGCCTTCGACATGCTCGCGGAGTTCTTCCCGTTCCGGCTCGCGTTCCCGATGTTGCTCCGCAACTCGATCGCCTGGTTCGAGGTCGAGGAGGACGTGCTGATCGAGGCGAGCTACGCACCCGGCGACGTCATCCGTCCGCTGCGCAAGGTGACCGCCGACCGCGCGCACTTCCGCTTCGTGCGCGACGAGCAGGAGGTGACCCGCTCCCTGGACGTCGTCGAGGGCAGCTTCCTGTTCGGCGAGACGCAGGAACCCGGCGCCTACGTCGTGCAGGTCGGCGGCGTCTCGCATCCGACCTCGGTCAACCTGTTCGAGCCGCGCGAGTCCTCGATCGCTCCGTCGGAAGTGGACGAGGACGCGGCCTTCGCCGAGGAGTCCGGCAGCCTCTTCAACCGCGACCTCTGGTCGATCCTCGCGGCGATCGCGCTCGTCCTGTGGTCGCTGGAATGGTTCACCTACCACCGGAGGCTGACCGAGTGATCCAGTTCGAGAGCCCCCTCTGGTTCCTGGCCCTCGTGCCGCTCGTTCCGTTCCTGGCGCTGTGCGCGCGCCAGAGCTACGCGGACCTGCCCGCCTCCCGCAACCGACTGGCGCTCGCGCTACGCCTCCTGGGCGTGCTCTTCGTCACGCTCGCCCTGGCGCGTCCGGTGCTCCTGCTCGAGAACACGGACCGGGTCGTGCTGTACCTGATCGACGTCTCCGAGAGCGTGCCCGCCGCCTCCCTGGAGGAGTCCTGGGACGAACTGCAAGCCTTCAACGAGGCGCGCGCGGACGGGGAGCAGGCCGGAGTCGTGCTGTTCGCGCGTCGCCCGCGGCTGGTCGTGCCGCCGACCGCCGAGCCGATCGAGCTCACGCCCGAGCTGGAGCGCCGCCTGTTCCACGAGCGCGAGCACGAGCGACTCACGGGGCGCGCCCAGGAGCTCGAGCGCAGCGAGCTCGACGAGGCCGGGAAGCGCGACCTGGCCGACGTGCGCGCGCACCTCGACGAGATCGCGACCTGGCGCGAGGAGCTCGGCACGGAGGAGACGGACCTCGAGGCGGCCTGCCGGCTGGCCCGCGGTCTGCTCCCGGTCGAGGCGCGCAGGCGGGTGGTCCTGCTCTCCGACGGCATCGAGTCGCGCGGCGAGCTCGTCCAGGAGCTGGGCGCGCTCTCCCGCGCGGACATCAGCGCCCACGCGGCGCTGCTCGACCACGACGAGGTCCCGGAGGTCGTTGCGGAGGAGGTGTTCCTGCCGGCCGAAGCGCAGGTGAAGGCGCCCTTCGGCGTCGAGTTCGCGGTGGCCTCCAACCGTCCGACGGAGGCCACCGTCCGGATCTACCGCAACAAGTTCGAGATCCAGACGCAGGAGGTCTCGCTGCGCAAGGGTCGCAACCTGCTCGCGCTCGACAAGCTGCGCCTCGAGGAGGGCTTCCACGAGTTCGAGTGCCGAGTCGAGACCAGCGCCGAGGACGACACGGTGCTCGAGAACAACGTGGCGCGCGGCGTGGTGCGCGTCTCCGGTCGTCCCAAGGTGCTGCTGGTCGAACGCGAGGAGCGCGAGGCGCGGCATCTGGAGGAGGCGCTCGCGGGCGAGGAGATCGAGGTCGAGGTCCGCCCGGTCGCGGGCGTGCCGTCGGAGCTGAACGACCTCCTCAACTACGACGTCCTGATCCTCTCGGACGTCCCCGCGAACGAGTTCGCGCCCGGCGCGATGGAGTCGGTCAAGACCTACGTGCGCGAGATGGGCGGAGGACTCGTGATGCTCGGGGGCGAGCAGAGCTTCGGGCTCGGCGGCTACTACCGCACGCCGATCGAGGACGCCCTGCCGGTCAAGATGCCGATCAAGAAGAACGTCGAGAAGCCGAACCTGGCGCTCGTGCTCGTGATCGACAAGTCGGGCTCGATGGGGGGCGAGAAGATCGGGCTCGCGAAGGAGGCCGCGATCGCGTCCGCCGAGGTGCTCAAGGGCAACGACCGCTTCGGGGTCGTGGCGTTCGACGGAGCGGCGCAGTGGATCACGCCCATCACGCACTCGAGCGAGACCGGCGTGATCACGTCGACGATCGCGCGGCTGGTGGCGGGCGGCGGGACGAACATCTACCCGGCCCTGCAGGAGGCCTGGCAGGCGCTCCGGGACGAGGACGCGAAGCTCAAGCACGTGATCCTGTTGTCCGACGGGCAGACCCAGCCGGCGGACTTCCCGAACCTCGCGAACCACATCGCTTCCGACGGGATCACGATCTCGACCGTCGGGATCGGAGAGGGGGCGGACGAGCGCCTGCTGACGCAGCTCTCCGACATGACCGGCGGCGAGTACTACTTCACGAACGACTTCGGCTCGATCCCGCAGATCCTCACGCGCGAGACGATGCGCGCGTCGAAGTCGATGCTGGTCGAGGAGCCGTTCGTCCCGACCAGCCTGGCGCCGACGCCGGCGCTCAAGGGCATCGATCCGGACGCGCTCCCGTTCCTGTTCGGCTACGTCGCGACGCAGCCGAAGGAGCTCGCGACCGTCGCGCTGGTCTCGGACTACGGCGACCCGGTGCTGGTCGCCTGGAACTACGGGCTCGGGCGCTCGGTCGCGTTCACCTCGGACGCGAAGGCGCGCTGGGCCGGCGACTGGGTCGCCTGGGAGGGCTTCGGCAAGTTCTGGGGACAGCTCGTGCGCTCGGTGATGAGCACCGGCGTGCACGAGGAGCTGCGGCCGCGCACGCGCGTCGAGGTCGTCCAGGGCATCGCCCAGGTGACCGTCGACGTGCGCGACCGCATCGGGTCCTACCGCGACGACGTGCAGCCGACGGTCTCCCTGCTGCAGGACGGCGACGGCGAGCCGCTCGAGCTCGCGACCGAGCACCTCGGCCCCGGCCTCTACCGCGCCTCCTTCCCGATCGAGGAGTACGGCGAGTTCTACCGCATGCTCGTCGTGCTCGAGCAGGACGAGGAGGTCGTCGACCTCAAGGCGATCGGCGTCACCGAGTCCTACTCCCCGGAGTTCCGCACGCCGATCCCGGACGAGGAGCTGATGCGCCTCGTGGCGGAGGAGACCGGCGGCACCTTCGAGCCGGACGCCGAGGCCGTGTGGGCCTTCGACGGGGATCCCGCCCGCACGCCCCAGGACACCTGGTGGTGGTGGCTCGCGGCGGCCGCGTTCCTCTTGCCGCTGGACATCGCGCTGCGGCGCCTGAGCGCGTGATGTCTCGACGGCGGACACACTCGGCGCTGCGTCTCCTGAGAGAGCACGGCGCTCCGGAAGCGGAGTTCGTCCCGACGTTGCACCGGTGCCTGTGGAGCCTGGGAGTCTTCTCGGTTCCGCTTCCCGCCTTCGCGCCGGTTCGATACAGCGTCCTGTTCATGACGCTCGTGTTCCTTCTCCCCTGGGCGACGATCTGCGCGTTCACGGGTCGAGCCGAGTGGATCGGGTTTGTCGCGCTCGGGGCCGCCCTGGGGTGCGTCCTGCAGGCCATCGGCTGGCGAAGAAGAGCCCGCCTCTACCAGGTACCTCCGTGGGAGTGCCTCGACGAGCCGGGCGGAGAGCCGTTCGACACCGCGGGCTCGATCGACTGAGGCTCCTCGGTCGCTGCTTCCTGCCGAGCCGTCTGGAACGGCGGCTGGCGCAGGGCGAGAGTAGAAGGGCTGGCCGAGGCCGGTAAGCGGGGCGCGCTGGCTTCGCCAACTCTCTGACGGCTAGCGCCGAATCGGGATCACGCCCTCGGGCGTGTGGGCGGACAGCTCCTTCGCCAGCAGCTCGTACTCCTCCGCGCGGTGGGAGGTGTGCCGCCAGGCGAGCCCGATCGTGCGCGAGTGCGTCGGCTCGATCAGCGGGACCGCGACGAGGTCGCCGCCCGGAGGGGCCTCCGTCTCCAGCGCCATGCGCGGGAGCAGCGTGACGCCGAGGCCGCTCGCGACCATGCGCACGAGCGTGTTGAGCGACGTCGCGCGGAAGTCGAGCTCGCGAACGGAGTGCAGCCGACAGACCGTCAGCGCCTGCTCGCGCAGTCAGTGACCGTCCTCGAGGAGGAGCACGCGCTCCTCGTTCAGCTCCTTCTGGCGGATCTCTTTCTTCTTCGCGAAGGGGTGGTCGGCGCGGCAGAGCACGACGAACGGATCGGCGTAGAGCGGCAGCGTGAAGGCCTCGCCGAGGTCGGCCTCGAGCGCCAGGAGCAGCACGTCCTGGTTGCCCTCGCGCAGCTGACGGACGAGCTCGCTGGTGCGCTCCTCGCGCAGGAGCACCTGCAGGTCCGCGTAGCGCTCCTGGACCGCCGGCAGCGCGACCGGCAGCACGTAGGGTGCGACCGTCGGGATGACCCCCACGCGCAGGCGCCCGGTCAGCGGTTGCCCCGCGCCGCCGACGCTGCGCACGAGCTCCTGGACGCCGTCGAGGACGGTGCGCGCTCGGGCGACCGCCTCCTTGCCGGCCGCGGTGATCAGCACGGTCCGTCGGTCGCGCTCGAACAGGCGCACGCCGAGCTGGCTCTCGAGCTTCGCGATCTGCGTCGACAGGGCGGGCTGGCTCACGAAGCAGGCCTCCGCGGCCCGGCGGAACGAGAGCGTCTCCGCCAGGGCCACCAGGTACTCCAGCTGTCGCAGGGACGGGGTTTCCATAGGGGCAGGCTATCACGCTGCGAGGTCCTATCGATTGGGGGAATCAGCGAAGGGGGGCGATGTTGTCTGCGTGCCACCCGCCGGTGGCCCATCCACCCACGCCCTTTTGGAGCAAGCCATGAAGACCATCGGTCAGCCCTTTCCCGCCTTCCGTCTCGAAGGCGTCGTGTCGAACGAACTCGCGGACGGCTTCCCGTCCTTCCAGAACCCCAGCGCGGACGGCCAGTGGGGCGTGTTCGTGTTCTATCCCAAGGACTTCACCTTCGTCTGTCCGACCGAGCTGGCCGGCTTCGGCAAGCTGAACGGCGAGTTCGCCGACCGGGACGCGAAGCTCTTCGCCGTCAGCACGGACTCGGCCTTCGTGCACCGGGCCTGGCGCGAGTCCCACGAGGACCTGCGCGAGCTGCCCTACCCGATGCTCTCCGACCAGCGTCGCGAGCTCGCGGAGGAGCTGGGCGTGCTCGACCCGGACGAGCTCGTCTGCACCCGCGCGACCTTCGTCGTCGACCCGCAGGGGATCATCCGCTACGCGGCCGTGAACGACGGCAGCGTGGGGCGGAGCCCGGAGGAGGTCCTGCGCGTCCTGGACGCGCTGCAGACCGGTGAGCTGTGCCCGTGCAACTGGCAGCGTGGCGAGAGCACCCTCGAGGTCGCCTAGGAGGTCCATGATGAACTTCGAGACGCTCAAGACGACGATTCCCGACTTCGCGAAGGACCTGCGCCTGAACCTCGGCGTGATCGGCGGCGCCTCGGCGCTGACTCCGACCCAGGCCTGGCGCGTGGCGCTCGCGTCCGCGCTCGCCACGCGGGACCCGGAGCTGACGTCGGCGGTCCTCGGGGAGGCGGACTTCCTCCTGGACGAGGCCGGACGCCGGGCGGCCGGCACGGCGGCCTCCTTGATGGGCATGAACAACGTCTACTACCGGTTCGTGCACCTGACCTCGAACCCCGCCTACGGGCAGCTGCCCGCCAAGCTGCGCATGCAGGGCATCGCGGCTCCGGGGGTCGACAAGGAGGACTTCGAGCTGATGGCGCTCGCCGTCTCGGCGATCCACGGCTGCGGGATGTGCCTCGACTCCCACGAGGCGGTCCTCGCGAAGGCCGGCGTGCGGACGGAGGCGATCCAGGAAGCGGTGCGCATCGCGGCGGTGCTGCACGGGATCGCGGTGGCGCGCAGCGCGGGGCGGAGCCTCGAGCCTCAGGTCGCCTGACGACCGACGAGGACGCCTGGAAAAGAAGAGGGCCGGCATCCCCGCGAGGGGAGCCGGCCCTTGGCTCAGCGAGCGGTGGGTCCGGGTTCGCTCGTGAGCGGTCTGGGGGTCACGTTCGCCTGGTTCAGGGCCAGGGCGGCGCCGACGATCGTCAGCACCTGGATCGGCAGGCTGATGGGGCCCGGGTTCAAGAGGCCGAGCACGGACACGATCAGGAGGACCGTGGTCCAGCCGCGCGATCCGTTCCAGGCGCGCGCGCAGGCGTAGAGGAGCAGGAGCAGCAGCAGCGTCCAGCCGAGGAAGGCGACGGCGCCCGCGCCCATCAGGAGTCCCAGTCCCAGCGTGTCCTCGCCCTGCGCCAGGGCGTAGCCGCCGGCACCGAGTCCCACGATTCCTGCGAGGAACGTGAACGCGAGATAGCAGCTGGTGAGGAGGGCGGTGAGCAGGATCCCTGCGCTGAGGACGACGGGGCGTTGGGTGTTCATGGTGGCTCCTTTCGAACGACGATCCCGGTACGCGGCCTCGCGACGTCCATTCGCAAGAGTGCGGGAGCTCGTGCAGGGCGAGAGCCGGGCGGTCCGCCAGCGCCCCGACCCCTTCGGATTCCGGCCTAGGCGATTCCGCAGCTGCTGCTGGAGCGACGGTCGGCCACGAACCGGTACACGCGCTGTCCGACCGCCCGGACCCCGGGCAGGTAGAGGAAGGGCGCGACCAGGACGGTCAGCGGCAGGCGCCAGGCCAGCGCGCGGTAGGCGTCGAACGCGGTCAGGACCCTGCCGGAGGAGGTGACGACGTGCATGTCGCGCAGGCAGTCCTCGAGCTGGAGGTCCGGGTGACGTCGCGCCACCTCGTCCCAGTCCGAGGTCGAGAGCACGTTGACGCGGCCGGACCAGTTCAGCGCGTCGACGAGCGCCATGGTCTTGTTGCAGATCCCGCAGTCGCCGTCGTAGACGAGGTCGAGGGAGAGCGAGCGGAACGTTCCCAGGACCGCCGCGATCGCCACGGGCAGGAGGAGCCACGGGACGAGCACCGGACCCTTCTGCAGGTAGAAGACGACCAGCCAGTACGCGAGGAACGCGACCAGCGCCATCCAGAGGAGGCGCTTCGCCCACGGGCCGCGTGCGGCGCGCCGGTCGAGGAACGCAGGCACGCGCTCCGCGTCGACGAACGCGATCTGCATGATCCACAGGCCGTAGAACGTGCCCGTGTCCATCGTGACCATCGAGCCCAGGTGCAGCCCCACGATCCCGGGGACGAACAGCCAGCGCAGCGGTCGCCACAGCACGGCCAGGATGCACAGCACCTGGATGAGGATCACCCCCCAGGACATCGCGCGCAGCAGCGGGACGTTGTCCGCGATCGCGTCCGTCAGGGGCGCGTCGAACTCGCGCATGAAGCCGCCCAGCGTGTGTCCGTTGAGCCACTGTGTCCCGCCGATGCTCAGCTTGCTGAGTCCCGCGAACAGGTAGCCGAAGGCCGCGGAGATCTGGATGTAGCGGATCGGGAGCAGCGCGTGCTCACCGAGCTCCGGAGCGACCATCCGCTGTCGCGCGCGCGCCGCGTAGCGGAAGCGGGCGATCGCCGAGTCCAGCGACAGGCGCGCCCCGACCGGACCGAAGGGCAGGGCGAGCAGGCCGAAGGCGAGCACGCCGTACTCGTGGTGCGGCTGGCCGTAGGAGTAGGCCATGCCGATCCACAGGAGCATCCCGCCGGCCGCCAGCGCGCACATCAGTCGCGTGAACAGGCCCAGGATGCCCAGGACGCAGACCACGAACAGGACCACGTACAGCTGGGAGGCGACCGCCGGGTCGAGCGGGCCGAGCCCGAGCAGCTCGAGGAAGTAGAGCGGGACGAAGCGTCGCGTGACGAACTCGTTGGAGAGGTCGTCCTGCAGGAGCCCCTTGCGGTGGAACTGCAGCGCGAACAGCGCCGTCGTCAGGGTCACGATGCGCACGACCGCCAGCCGGACGAGCGGCGCCTCCCCGAACCAGATGCGGTCCCAGAGGCCCTTGCGCCCACCGCGGAACGCACCCAGCAGGTCCTCCGCGGCTCTCACCGGTCCTCCTCCGGCACGACGTAGTCGCTCAGGATCATCTGCGAGATCGGCCGGTCGCCGTTCTCCGTGCGCAGCCAGCGCTTGGCCCACACCTGCAGGCGAACGATCGGCGTCCAGGTCGGCCGGTCGCCGTTGTACTTCGCGACCGCGTTGGCGTTGACCTCGTCGCCGCCGCGGATCAGCGGACCGAGCACCTGCCAGCGGTTGTCCGCCGCGACGCCGAGCGCGCCGGGGTCGATCGTCCGGTGCTGTCCGTTGGCGTCGAGTCCGACCAGCACCGCGTTGTAGGCGATGTGGCCGACGTCGAGGCTCTCGGTGTACATCGAGTAGCCGATGAACGGCCAGCCGCGCGCGTGGGGGATCGCTCCGGCCAGGACCTGCAGGGCGAGCGTGAGCACGAGGACGGTCGAGACGACCGCGCGCCACAGTCGCTTCGTCCCGCGCGCGGAGCCCAGCGTCCAGAACGCGAGGAAGAGCAGCCCGGCGAGCCCGGCCGCGAGGCCGACGACGAACGTCTTCTGGTAGTAGAACGGGTAGTCGACGCGCAGCCGGATGCGGAACGGCTCCGAGACGCGCAGGTCGCGGTCGAAGGTCGCCACGTCGAGCGTGTGCGAGCCCGGTTCGATGTCGCCGGGGACGACGTCCTCCAGGCGGAGCCACACGTGGTGGAGGTCGACGCGGTAGCGGTACACCGGTCCGCCGGTGGCCGTCCCGGTCGCCGTCAGCGCGAGCTCCTCCCCGAAGTCGAGCTCGAGCAGCTCGTCGCGCGCGAGCGCTCTCCCGTCGAGCGTCAGGTCCGTGATCGTCGGCGGCGTACCGACCTCCGGCCGGTAGAGCCAGGTCCGCTGCGCGCCGACGACGACGACGCCGTCGTCGCGTCCTCCCAGCACGCGGTAGGGGCCCGGGCCCGGGACCTCGATCGTGCGCCCGAAGTAGAAGCTCGGGTCGAGACAGCCGAACGCCTCGTCGGTCGCGACCCACAGACGCCGCGCCGCGTCCACGTGGACCGAGGTGGGC
This sequence comes from uncultured Planctomycetaceae bacterium, assembly GCA_964509445.1. GTDB lineage: Bacteria > Planctomycetota > UBA1135 > UBA1135 > CAZDYS01. The sequence continues at coordinate 3,163 of CAZDYS010000064.1, read as the reverse complement.
GATCCGGGGGGAGCCCCGTCGAGCAGCGCGAGCCGGTCGAGCACGCGCACCTCGGGGCTCGTGGCGTAGACGCCGTTCGCGCCGGCGACGAAGGTCAGCCCCGCCGGGTCGCTGGCGAGGTCGCGCAGCTCCCCCGGTCCCTCCGCGTCGGCGTGCCCGAGCACCGCTCGTTCCTGTCCGCGCAGGCGGACCAGCTGGTTCCCCTGGATCTCGAGGCGGCCTCCGCGCTCGTCCACCGCACGCTCCAGCGCCGGGGAGCCGACGTGCGCGATCTCCTCGAACCCCGCAGGCTCTTCCTGCGCACCTCCCGCGCAGACCGTGAGCGTGAACCAGAGCAGCATCGCCAGCGATTGGAACCGGAAGCCCGGGACGGGGAAAGACCCCAGGCAAGCCTGCTGCAAGAACCGCGAGGATGGGGCGCTCTCCGTTGCGCGTCGCGCGCGAGCGGAGTCTCCTGTGCGCCTCGTTTCACCCCTCTCAAGGAGTCACGATGTCGATTCTCCCGCTCGCGCTCGGCCTGGCACTCGCCGCCGGCCCGGCGCAGGACGCTCCGAGCGTCGAGGTGCTGGACCACGCCGGGCTCACCGGCCGCCTGCAGACCCTCGCTCGTGAGCACGCCCGTCTCGCGACGCTCTCGGAATACGGCGAGAGCCGCGAGGGCCACGAGCTCCACGCGCTCCGCATCACCGCCGTCGAGGAGCCCGGGCAGCATCCGGCGCTGCTCCTCGTCGCGAACCTCGAAGGCCCGCGCGTGTTCGAGTCCGGCGTCGCGCTCCAGCACGCCGAGCAGCTCCTGGCGGGCTACGAGACCTCGGAGGACGTGAAGGCCCTGCTCGACAGCACCGTCCTGTGGGTCGTCCCGCGCGCGAACCCGGACCCGGCCGAGGCCTACTTCGCGTCGCCGCGTCGGGAGCGCTGGACCGGCTCCACCGGCATCGACAACGATCGGGACGGGCGCACCGGCGAGGATCCGCCGGTCGACCTGAACGGAGACGGGCTGGTGACGCACCTGCGCGTCCTCGACCCCGAAGGGACGTGGATGGAGGACGCGAACGACCCGCGTGCGCTCGTCGAGGCGGACCCGGACCGCGGGCAACGCGGTCGCTGGAAGCTGTACACCGAGGCTCGCGACGCCGACGGGGACGACCGCGTGGGGGAGGACCCCGCGGCCGACACGCGCATGGACAAGAACTTCGCGGCCGGCTGGGTGGAGCACACTCCCGCGTCGGGCGCGTTCCCCACGGACGAGCCCGAGGCGCGTGCGCTGTGCGAGTTCGTCATGGCGCAGAAGAACCTGGTCCTCGTCGTGACCTACGACGGGCGCGACAACCTGGTCGAGAAGCCCGACAGCGTGAAGGACGACGCGCGCCCGAAGATGCGGATCCCGCCGGCCGGGCTGCTCGCCTCGGACGCGGCGCGGATCGAGGAGCTCGGCAAGCGCTACCGCGAGGCCACCGAGAACGAAGCGACCGGATCCGAGGACGACGGCGGGACCTTCGCACGCTGGTGCTACGAGCATCGCGGGCTGTTCGTGCTCGAGGCCGCGCTCTGGAACCTGCCCACGAAGGCGCCGCCGGTCGAGGAAGCGGCCGATGAGGCGTCCTCCGAGGAGGACGAGGGCACCGACGCCTCGGCCGAGCCCTCCGAGCGGCCGAAGGACCCGCCGTCCGACGACGCGGGCACGTTGGCCTGGATCGACGCGACCGAGGGAGAAGCCTGGCGCTTCGTCGACTGGACTCCGTTCGAGCACCCGGAGCTGGGACCGGTGGAGATCGGTGGCTTCACGCCCTACGCGCGCCTCGTGCCGCCGACGTCCGAGTGGGACGCGATCGCCGACGCTCACTTCGGCTGGTTCGTCGGGCTCGGCGAGCACGCCGCGCGGCTCGAGCTGAGCTCCTGCACGCGCCGCGACGTGGGCGACGGCCTGTGGGAGGTCGAGGCGGTCCTCACGAACGAGGGCTACCTGCCGCTGTTGTCGCGCTCGATGCGCCGCACGCGCACGACGCGTCCCGCACGCGTCCGCCTCACGCTTCCCGAGGGAGCGCAGCTCCTGGCCGGCGAGCGGCAGACGCTCGTGCGCGAGCTGGACGGTTCCGGCGGGCGCCGGGAGCTGAAGTGGCTCGTTCTCACGCAGAAGGGCGAGGACCTGGCGGTCGTCGTCGACTCGGACCATGCGGGCAGCGCCCAGGCCACTCCGGAGGTGATTCGATGAAGTTCCTCGCACTCACGCTGCTGACCCTCCCGATCGCCGCTCAGGACGTCCCCGGTTCGAAGGGCGGCTTCCCCGGTCTCGCCGCCGGGCACACGCCGAAGGTCGAGATCCCCTGGAACCGGCTCTACGACTACGACGAGCTCTACGCGCACATGGACCGGCTCGTGGCGGCCTGGCCCGAGCTCTTGAGCATGGAGGTGATCGGCAACAGCGTCGAAGGACGCGAGCTGCGCGTCTACACGCTGAACGATCCGAAGACCGGCGCGCACGACGAGAAGCCCGCGCTCTGGCTGGACGGAAACGTGCACGGGAACGAGGTGCAGGGCGGAGAGGGTGTCCTCTACCTCGCCTGGTACCTGCTGGAGAACTACGGCTCGAACCAGCGCGTCACGGACCTCGTCGAGCGCGCGAGCTTCTACCTCTTGCCGACGGTCAACCCGGACGGTCGCGCCAACTGGTTCCAGCAGGCGCATACCGCGTCCTCCTCGCGCTCCGGCGTGCAGCCGCTCGACCGGGACGGTGACGGTCTGGCGGACGAGGACGGTCCGGACGACCTCGACGGCGACGGCCACATCACGATGATGCGCAAGTACGCGCCGGGCGAGGGGACCCACCGCCTGAACCGCGACGACCCGCGGATCCTCGAGCGTCTGCCGCGCGGTCACGACGGCGAGCCCGGGGACTGGCTGCTGCTCGGTCAGGAGGGCATCGACAACGACGGCGACGGGCGGATCAACGAGGACTCGCTCGGCGGGTACGACATGAACCGCGCCTGGCCGGCGCTCTGGCAGCCCGATCACGTGCAGTACGGCGCCGGTCCGTACCCGCTGTACTGGCCGGAGACGCGCTGCATCGCGGACTTCCTCCTGGCGCACCCGAACGTCGCGGCGGTCCAGTCCTACCACAACGCGGGCGGCATGATCCTGCGCGGTCCCGGAGCGGAGGCCTACG
>CAZDYS010000063.1:0-12555 GCA_964509445.1 uncultured Planctomycetaceae bacterium | reverse complement strand
CCGAGGTGGGCGAACGGGAGCCGCGGGACGAACACCGACGAGAGCAGGTCCTGAGCGGTCACGACCTCCCCGACGAGCAGGGTCTCCGCCGTCGTCGGGACGCCGATCGGGCCGGCGATCACCTGCAGGCTGTTGGCCGCCGAGACGGTGGCCGGGTCCATCGGCTCGCTCAGACGGATGCTGATCTGCGAGAACGGCGCGACCTTGCGGTTCGGGTAGATCGCCGGGGGCGGGGAGAACGTCACCCAGCAGGCCGGCTCCACGATCGAGGAGGAGCGGAACGGCGTGCTGAAGGTGGCCTGCCCCAGCGCGTCGATCCGGTCCACCGCGCTCAGGGAGAGCGTCCGGATGCGGACGTCGCGCGCGACCCCTTCACGGTCGATGGCGGCGTCCTCGAGCACCTCGAAGAACTCGCTCCCGACCAGGAGGCTGTCGCCGCGCAGCGGCTGCTCGCGGCAGACCGTGGCGAAGCCGAGGTCGACGTCGAACTGGAAGCCGGGCTCCTCCGGGACGTCGCGCGCCGCCAGCACCGTGGCCGGCCACTGCGCGAGGATCCGCGGCTGGTCGATGTCGACCAGGAAGCCGTTGTTGCCGTCCTGGGAGTTTCCGGAGCGGAACGCACGCTCCAGCGCGGGGATCGGGAGCTCCGTGCGCGGGCCGTTGCCCGTGGGGGCCAGCGGCTTGCCGCCGAGGGTGCGCAGGACCGCGAACTGCCCGGTGGTGGCGCTCTCCTCCAGCGGGAGGTGGAGCGCCACGTTCGCCTGGGTCGTGCCGACGCGGCTGGCAACCAGCCCGATGGGGTTGACCTCGACCGGGACCACCATGGTCGAGGCCTCCGCCGCGGACACGCTCAGGTCGACCAGCACGCGCGTGGAGTGGAAGGTGCCTGCGACCTCTCCTCCGTGGTTCGGATCGAAGACGACGCGCGCGGCGTGGGGGGCGAGCGGGGGGTAGCCCGTCGTCACCGTGACCATCTGCTCCAGCGTCCGCCGTGCGTCCAGGTCGTCCGCGAGCAGGTCGTCGAACTGCAGCACGATGCAGGCGTTGCGCGGGACCAAGGGGTGCGGGAGCACCGGGCTCCCGGTGACGTCGCGCGCGTCGATTCCCGCGAGCGGGGCCTTCGCGAGCCGCAGAAGGTCCTCGAAGGTGCCGCTCCCGGTGTCCGGCTCCCCGCGCGTGCGGCGGATCACGAGCCGCGTCTTCGCCGTGACCGGGTTCCGCTCGAGCCGGTAGCCGGTGGCGTTCGTGAGGACGGACTCCCGCACGACCAGGTCGCGGTGGATCGGGTCCGGGTCCGTCGAGCCGTCCGCCTTGACGTCGTGCACGTCGACGAGCCGCCCCCAGGAGACCTCGACCAGGCCGAGCCGCTCGGCCTGCCCGCTGCGATGCGGATCGACGAAGTAGGGGCCGCTTCCGTCGGGCTTCTCGAGCGTCGCTCCCGTCAGTCCGACCTGCTCCGAGGATCCGCCCCCGCCGGAACCGCACCCGGTGAGCACGGTCAGGGCGAGCGCGCCCAGGGCCGGGAAGGCGCGGGCGCGGCTCCCGTGGCGAGGAGAGGGGACGGGAAACGGGGTCATCGAGGGGGGACGCCACGGGAGAGGGGAACGGGGAGCGTCCGGGTGGGGCCGGTGGTCCCCACGGGCTACGATTCTAGGAGAAGCCGCGGGTCTTCGCGGCACGGCATGGACACCCCGCACACGGATCTCGGCGGCGAGGAGGGCGCTCCCTTCGACTCGCTCGGCTCCTGGGCGCCGCCCTCGGCGGCCCCGGAGCCCCCCTCCCAGAGCGTCCTACCGGCCTTGGAGCCGGACACGAGGCTCTACGGCAAGGTCCAGCGGCTGGACGCGCGTCACGTCCCCGCGAGCCGTCTGGGAGCCGTCATCGCCTCCGGCGTCCTCCTGGTCGGTGCCGCCGTGGGGGGAACGATCTTCTGGTTCGCCGCGGACGAGATCGCCGCACGCTGGAAGGTCGCGATCCTCGTCGCGGCGGCGATCCTGGTCCTGATCCACGTGAGTCTGGGGCTCCTCTGGCCCCGTCTCGAGCTGTCGCGCACGCGCTGGCGGATCGGCCCCGAGGGGCTCGAGATCCGACGCGGCGTGGTCTGGCGCCACGTGATCACCGTTCCGAGCTCGCGCATCCAGCACACGGACGTCGGCCAGGGGCCGATCGAGCGACGCTTCGGACTCGCGACCCTGACGGTCCACACCGCGGGGACACACGAGTACGAGATCGACCTCGAGGGCATCGCCCACGACGTGGCGTTCCAGGTCCGCGACGAACTCCTCGCCATGCGCGGCGAGCGCGATGGAGACGGAGCCTAGCCTCGAGGAGGAGCTCGACCGGATCGAGCCCCTGGAGAGCGAGTCCGAGGCGCGCGTCGCGACGATGCGGCGGCTGCACCCGCTCTCGCCGCTGTTCGAGATCGGACGGTCGTTCTTCTCGCTCGTCGTACCGGGCCTGGTCGTCCTGCTGCTCGCCGCCGGCGACCGCTACGAGGTCTGGTACATGGCGCTGTTCGTGCCGGCGGTCCTCACCTCGTTGATCCGGTACTTCACGAAGCGCTACGAGCTCACCGAGGATCACATCGTCGTGCGCGAGGGGCTCGTCTTCAAATCGACGCGCCACATCCCGTACCCGCGCGTGCAGAACATCGACACGGTGCAGAACCCCCTGCACCGGCTGTTCGGCGTGGTCGAGGTGCGGCTCGAGACCGCGAGCGGACAGGAGCCCGAGGCGATCTTCCGCGTCCTGTCGATCGCGAAGCTGGACGAGATCCGCGACGGGGTCTTCGCCCGTCGGCGGAGCCGGGGCGCCGACCCCGCGGTCGACGCTCCCGCGTCCGCGCTCGACCCCGCCGTCGGGGACGAGGAGGCCGCGCCCGTGCCGGAACACGCTCCGTCTCCGCCGTCGAGCTTCTTCCGCATGCGCCCGCTCGACGTGGCGTACTTCGGGTTCCTGTCGCAGAAGGGCATCGCGCTGTTCTTCGGTCTGTTGTTCCTGGTGTGGGAGTTCGATCTCTGGGACCGCCTGCGCGAGCGGCTGCCCTTCGATCCCGAGGAGCTCCCCGACCGGTTCTCCTGGTGGCACTGGGGCGCGCTGGGCCTGGCGCTCCTCCTCGTCCTCCAGGCGCTGACGGTCGTGTGGGCCTTCGTCACGCTGCACGACTTCCACATCGCGCGCGTCGGCGACGACCTGCGCACGACCTGCGGTCTGTGGACGCGACAGACGGCCACGCTCCCGCGCCAGCGCATCCAGTTCCTGCAGGTGCGCCAGGGGTGGCTGCAGCGGCGCTTCGGGAAGATGGCCGTCCGCGCCCTGACGGCTGGCGGGGACTCGACCAGCGAGTCCCAGGTCAGCCGCAAGTGGCTCGTGCCGATCGCGAGCGCCACCGGGCTGCGCAGGATCCTGCGAGAGGTCCAGCCGGAGCTCGAGCTGGAGCGACGGTTCTGGACCGGCGTCCACCCCCGGGCGCGCCGCCGGCTGTTCTTCCGCTGGTGGGTCGTGTCCTGGTTCCCGGTCGCGATCCTCGCGCGCGACTCGTGGCTCTGGGCCGGAGTCGCCTTCGGCGTGCTCACGCTGCTCGCCTGGCTCGCCGCCGGGAAGCGCGCGCGGCGGCTCGGGTTCTCGCTCGGCAGGAGCGCGGTCTACATGCGCGACGGCGTCCTCACGCACGTGCGGAACGCCGTGCGCTTCACGAAGATCCAGTCGGTCTCGGTCGTGCGCTCGCCGTTCGACAAGCGCCACGGGATGGCGACCGTGCGCGTCGACACGGCTGGCAACGAACAGTCCGAGCTCTCCTTCCACATGCCCTACCTGCGTCTGCCGGACGCGATCCGTCTCGCGCGCTCCTTGCGTCGCGAGGCCGCCAGCACGCGCTTCACCTGGTAGCGTGCCCGCGTCGCCGGCCGTTGCGTTCCTGCGGACGCGGGCGGAGCGGGGCGGCCTGGAGCTGCTAGGATGCGCCGATGGATCAGCTCGGTGACAAGATCTGGCTCGCGGACTCGGGGAAGCCCGGACGCTCGCTCGCGATTTCCTTCGGCGTTCACGGCAACGAGCGCGCTCCGATCGAGGCCGGCCTCCGTTTGGTCGACGAGCTCGAGCGCGGGGAGCACTCCCTGGTCGGCGGTCGCCTCCTGCTGATGCACGCGAACCCGCGGGCTTCCGAGGACGACGAGCGCTGGTCCCAGGGCGGCGTCGACCTGAACCGCTGTTTCCACGCCGACGTGCTCGCGAAGGAGCCGGAGCTCTACGAGGAAGGGCGTGCGCGTGAGCTCGTCGCGGCTCTCGAGCAAGCCGGGTCCGAGGTCCTGGTCGACTTCCACTGCACCGTGGAGCCCGGCCAGCGCTTCCTGATGCAGCACCCGCCGGTGTCGCACGAGCCCAGTCGGGAAGCCTTCTCCCTGCTGCGCGCGGAGATCCTGCTGGCGGACCCGTCGCTCACCTTCGGCGGCGTCTCGTTCGACGAGTACATGACCACGCGCGGTCGCGTCGGGCTCTGCTACGAGACCGGCTGGATGGGGGACCCGGCGAACACGCCCGAGGCGGCCTACGACGAGATGCACAACCTCCTGACCGGCTACGGCCTGCTCGAGGGCGAGGCGACGCAGCATCCGGACAAGGAGCTCCTCGAGCTGAACCAGGTCGTCACCTGCGAGGAAGCGGGGTACGGCTGGCGCGAGGGGGTCGGCGAGAACCTGCAGTTCCTCGCTGCCGGCACCGTGCTCGGCAGCTACGCCTCCGGCAAGGAAGTGAAGCTGGCGGACGACGCCGTGCTCGTGTTCCCCAAGAAGAAGCCCGAGCTCGTGCAGCTGGGCAAGCCGCTCGTCTACCTCGCCGCGCGCCGCTGAGCGCGTGCCCTAGGCGGCGATCCGGTCCACGCGCTGGACCCGCAGGGCCCAGGCGCCCAGCCGTTCCTCGAGCACGGACAGCTTGACCGGCTTCGGAACGTAGTCGTCGAGACCGGCCTCCTCGCACATGCGCTGGTCCTCCTCCAGCGCGGCGGCCGTCATCGCGATGACCGGGATCCGGTCGATCCCGCCGCTCTCGTCCGCGCGGATGATGCGCGTGGCCTCGAGTCCGTCCATGACCGGCATCTGCACGTCCATCAGGATCAGGTCGTAGGAGTCGCTGCGGAACTTCGCGACCGCTTCCTCGCCGTTCTGGGCGAGGTCCCACTCGATCTCCAGCTTCTCGAGGAAGCGCGTGGTGATCTTCTGGTTGACCGGGTGGTCCTCGACGACCAGGACGCGCAGGCCCTGGAGATCGCTGCCGCGGGAGAGCGGCACCGGTTCGAAGGCGACCGCCGTCGTGGCGGGCAGCGCCGCGCGGGGCGTCGACCCGGGGGAGACCAGCTCGTCGATGCACCACCACAGCTCGCCCCGCTTGAGCGGCTTCGCGAGGCACGTGCAGGGCCCCGTCCAGTCGCGCTTGATGCTCTGGCCGAGTCGGTCGAGCGACGTGAGCAGGACCAGCGGGATGCTGGGGAACGGGATGCGTTCGCTGGCGCCGATGCCGAAGTCCTGGGCCTGGCGCGCGTCGAGCACGACCAGGTCGAAGCGCGAGGCGTTCTCCGAGCCCAGCAGGTGTCGGCGGGCTTCGATCCCGGTGCGGCACACGAGGACCTCGTTGCCCGAGAGCATCTCGGCCAGCGCCTCCCGCGCGGTCTCGTTCTCCTCGACGACGAGGACTCGCAGGCCGACGGGCGGCGTCGACAGGGTCGTCTGGGTCGACTCCTCGCACTCGAACTCGGTGCGGAAGCCGAAGACCGAGCCGACCTGTTCCTTGCTCTTCACGTAGATCGAGCCACCCATCGCCTCGACGATCTTCTTACTGATCGCGAGACCGAGGCCCGTTCCGCCGTACTTGCGCGTGTTCGAGGCGTCCACCTGACGGAAGCTCTGGAACAGCCGGCTGAGCCGAGCCTTGGGGATCCCGATCCCCGTGTCCCGAACCTCGAATCGCAGGTCCGCGGACGTGCCGTGGTGCGTGACGACGCCCAGGCGCAGCGTGACCTCGCCCTCCTCGGTGAACTTGACGGCGTTCGAGAGCAGGTTCAGGAGGACCTGGCGCAGTCGCGCGGGGTCCCCGTAGACCTGGTTGGGGATCTCGGGGGAGATCATCGAGCAGAGCTCGATGCCCTTCTCGCTGGCCGAGGGCGCGATCGTGTCCAGAGCCCGGCCGACGACGTCGGCGGGGGAGAACGGGATGCTCTCGAGCTCGTAGGCACCCGCTTCGCCCTTCGAGAACTCGAGGATGTCGTTGATGATCGCCAGCAGGTGTTCGGCCGAGTCGAGCACGGTCTCGATGTACTCGCGCTGCTCGCGGTTGAGCTGTGTCTGCTCCAGGAGCTGCGCCATGCCGAGGATGCCGTTGATCGGCGTGCGGATCTCGTGGCTCATCGTCGCCAGGAACGTGCCCTTGGCGACCGTGGCCTCTTCGGCCCTGCGGAGCTCGGCGCCCCGGCGCTGATCGTGGAGCTCGATCTGCGCGATCATCTGGTTGAAGGTGTCGGCGAGCAGGCCGACCTCGTCCTTCGTGCGCGGGATCGTACGGATCGAGAAGTCGCGCTGCGTGGCGATCGCGTTGGCCGTGTGCGTCAGGTCGCTGATGCGCTCGTGGTAGCTGGCCAGCTTGCGCCGGTGCTTGCGCTTCGCGAGTACCGAGCTGAGCACCGCGGCGAGGATGCATCCCACCAGTCCCACCGCGAGCCCGACTCCGGCGGAGACGAGGTCGAGCGATTCGAGGGACAGGGATTCGATGGAAGGGGGCATGGGGCGGGATCGGGAGCGCGAGTCGAGCTCCTCGCAGCCCTGCCATCGTCCAGACCCCCCTCCGCAGTTCAGTGAAACCTCGGGCTAAATCGCGGAGAAAGACTCCAGCCCCCCGGCCCTCGAGGGCCGAAACAGCGAGCATGTCCTCCACCAATGCCACCGGCTCCAAGGTCCGCGAGAAGCGCGGCTCGGATCGTCGCCCCGTTCTGTATCGCCTGGACGTCACGGACCGGGAAGGCACGCTGTTCGGCTATCTGGTGGACATTTCTTCCGGGGGGATGCGTGTGCGCTGCGTGTCCGGCAAGAGCGTGGAGGACGCGGCGCAGCTGTCCGTCCTCTTGCCTCGCTGGATGGAGCTCGGTGACGAGCTGCAGTTCGAAGGGCGCTTCGCCTGGTGTCGGCCTCATGGCGAGGATCGCTCCGAGGGCGGCTTCGTGTTCTCCGAACTGCGTGAGGCGCAGCGCTCCAAGCTCGAGGACCTGCTCGACCGGATCGCCGAGGCGGCGCTCGAGGACTCCCAGCTCTAGCGCCCGGCCCGAGGCCTTCAGACGCGCAGGAAGATCCTCCGCCGGTAGAGCGCGCGGAAGAACAGCCACTGCACGGCGAGCACGCCGATCCAGATGCCTGCCGGGTGCACGCGCTGCTCGTGGAGGACGAGCTGCACGAGCGCGTGCCAGTCGACGAAGCGGTAGCCCAGGTACACCGCGATCGCGTTCGAGCCGAAGACCGCGAAGAAGCCTCCCAGCCGGCGGAAGCCGCGGACGTCGATGGCGTAGTGGAACGCCGCCAGGAGCGCGAGGCTCAGGCCTCCGCACCAGAGCGCGAACGAGCTCGTCCAGAGGTTCTTGTTCCAGGGGAGCGCGAAGCTCCACAGCCAACCGCCCGCCGCGCACGCGAGCGCCGCGACGGCGAGCTGGCGGGAGGCGTGCGCACCGTCCCGAGCGCGTCGCAAGAGCTCGCCCGCCTGGGCACCGACGAGCGCCGTCCCGATCGCGGGCAGCGTCGCGAACAGCCCCTCGGGATCCCGCTCGCCACGGTGGAGTCGTCCCGGCACGCGCGCGCGATCGAACCAGTCGGTCAGCGTGTGCCCGGGGCGCAGGTCGCCCGCGCCGAACCCCGGCACGGGGACGAGCGTGAGCGCGGCCCAGTAACCGAGCCACAGGCCCGCGATCCACAGGAAGCGAGCACGCACTCCCGTCCCCGAGGTGATCCAGGCCGCTCCGGCCCAGGCCAGTCCGATCCGTCCGAGCACGCTGGCGTAGCGCTGGTCGGCCAGCTCGAACCGCAGCAGTCCGTTGTAGATCGCGCCGAACAAGAGGAGGAGTGCGGTGCGGCGCGCGACGTGCAGCCCCCAGGCCGCGGTCCCGTCTCCGCGCTCGCGCCGGTGGGCGAGCGAGAACGGCAGCGACACGCCGGCGAGGAACAGGAACAGCGGGAAGATGAGGTCGTAGAGCGCGAATCCGTGCCACTCGGGATGCTCGCTCTGCTCGGCCATCCAGCCGAGGAGGGAGCCTCCCGGGTCCTCCGCGAGCGCGCCGATCAGGCCGGTGCCCCCGACGATCCAGAGCATGTCGAACCCGCGCAGGGCGTCGAGCGATTCCAGGCGGCGGTTCAACGAGCCGTCGCGTTCGTCCCCGCGCTCGCGCCGTAGGTCTTCGTCTCGAACTGCTCGCCCGCGAGGGCCTCGAAGAAGCGCGCCGCCCGCTCGCGCGCGTTCGGCGGACCGCCGGCGAGCAGGAAGTAGTGCTCCTCCGCGCCCTGGTTGGCGAGGAGCTGCATCGTGCCCTGGGAACGGTGCTCCGCGATCGCCCAGTTGGCGACGATGCGGTAGTCGAGTCGTCCGCGGAACCCGAACCGCTGCCGGCGATCGAACACGTAGCGCGCGTCGCTCTCCGGACGCGTGAGCGGGTACCCGGGGAGCGGTTCCCGGTAGCTCGGCGCCGGAGCGTCCTCGCGCCAGCCGAGCACGGTCAGGGCCGCGGGCCGCTCCTCATGCGGCAGCCGTTCGCGCGCTCGCAGCGCGAGGATCGACGCGGCCTTGTGGTGCCCGTGCGTCTCCGCGGTGGGCGTGAGCAGCAGCAGGAAGTCGTAGCGTCCCGCCCGGAGGATCTCCTCCAGGCGCGTCTCGACGCGCTCCACGTCCCAGGCCGGGTCGTCCGCGCCCAGGACCTCCTCGACGTCCTGCGTGTAGCGATGGTCCCACTCGTTCAGGAAGAAGACCTCGTGCACGCCGAGCAGGCGGCAGCCCGAGAGCAGCTCCTCGCGTCGGATGGCGGGCAGGTGCGCGCGGCCGACCTCCTCGTCCGTGAGCTCGAGCCCGTACAGCGGCTCCGCCAGCGTCGCGTACTTGAAGCCGCCCTCTCCGTTCGTGATCACCGCGAGGTCGCAGCGGCCGTGGAGCAGCGTCGCGTTCTTGTAGAGCACGCCGGCGAACGCGATCTCGTCGTCCGGATGGGCGGTCACGCAGAGGACGCGTGGCCCGTCGCCGGGAGCCGTCGGGTGCGCGAGCTCGACCGACGCCGGCGCGCGACAGCTCGCGAGCGCGAGCGCGACGACGCCGAGCGCGAGCCGCACGCGCTCAGAACACATAGCGCACCGGTTCGGCGGCTCGCAGCTCGCGGAAGATGCGCAGGCGTTCCTCGTCGCTCGGGACCGTGACCTCGAGCTGGTAGGAGCGGTACTTGCCGGAGCGGCTCTCGTTCGACGCCTTGCAGGTGTGCTCGAGCGCCCCGACGATCGGAGCGATCACGGTCTCGATCGCCTGGTCCTGGTCGACGATGACCGTGTAGCTCCAGGGGCACGGGTACTCGAGCTCCAGCGTCTCGCCGCCAAAGGGGTCCGCGGGATCCAGCGGCTTCGGTTCGTCTCCTCGGTCCATGAGCGCCGTGGTACCAGCCCGCCGTGGAGCGGTCAACGCGAGGGCCTGCTAGGCTGCGACCATGCGGGAGCTCCTGTACGTGGCGGACCCGATGTGCTCCTGGTGCTACGGGTTCGCGCCCACCTGGCGCGAGATCCGCGCGCGCCTGGCTCCCGACGTCCGGCTCCGGCTCGTGCTCGGAGGGCTCGCGCCGGACTCCGACGAGCCGATGCCGGCCGAGCTCGCGCGGTACGTCCAGGCCGCCTGGCACACAGTCGAGCGGCGCACCGGCCAGCCCTTCGACCACGCGTTCTGGGAGCGCAACGTGCCGCGCCGCTCGACCTGGATCGCCTGTCGCGCCTGCCTGGCCGCCGAGGACCTCCGGGAGAGCGCCGCGGCCGCGATGTTCGAGGCCGTCCAGGAGGCCTACTACCGGCGCGCGCGGAACCCCTCGGACGAGGCCGTGCTCGCGGACCTGGCCGAGGAGCTGGGACTCGAGCGCGCCTCGTTCGTCGAGCGCCTGCGCTCCGCCGGGCTCGAGGAGCGCCTGCAGCGGGACTTCGCCACGCGCGACGCGGTCGGCGCCTCGGGGTTCCCGAGCCTCGGGCTGCGGGAGGGAGAGCGTCTGGAGCTCCTCCAGGCCGGCTGGGCCCCCCCGGAGGCGACCCTCGCCCTGCTGTCCGGCCGGGGGCTCCTGGCCTCCACGGGCGCGGAGGGCAGGACGTCCCTTTTCTAGGGTTTCCTGCGACCCTGGAGTCCTTCCGATGACTGGAAGCCCCGTGAACGTCACCCCGCGCATCCGAGCGGACCAGCTGGAGGAGCTGGTCCGGCGACACCAGGGGTCCGTCCGTGGGTTCCTGGTCTACCTCGGCTGCCCCGCCGACCGCCTGGACGACCTCGTGCAGGACGTGTTCCTGTCCTTCCTGTCCGCGGCCTTCGAGGACCGCGGCGAGGCGGCGACGCGCGGCTTCCTGCGCCGCATCGCGCGGAACCTGTTCCTGAAGACCATGGAGCGCGAGCGGCGCCACGTGCTCCTGGCCGACCCGGCCGGCGCCGAGGCCGCCTTCGCGGACTTCGAGGGCGAGGACGAGGGCGAGGGCTACCTGACGGCGCTGCGCGACTGCCTGGGACAGCTCTCGGGCCGTCCGGCCGAGGTGCTGCGGTTGCGCTACCAGGAGAGCGTGCGTCTCACCCGGGTGGCGGAGCGGCTCGGCCTGACCGAGTCCGGCGTGAAGTCGATCCTCGTCCGCACCAAGCGCCGCCTGCGCGACTGCATCGAACGGAGGCGCACGGGATGAGCCACGACGACCGCATCCTCGACTACGCCCTGCGACGCCAGCTCGAAGCCGGCGAGGACGAGGTGGACCTGACCGCGGACATCCTCGAGGCCTGGCGCCGCGGGGAGGGCGGCTCCCTGACCGAGGAGGAGCTGGAGGAGATCCGCAGCACGCTGCGCGGCCCGCGCCTGGTGCGCGGACGCATTCGCACGCGCTACGAGGAAGGCGACTCGATCCCGGTCGACCGCGAGCGGCGCCGCGTCGCTGCGCGCTGGGCGCTCGCGCTGGCGGCCTCGCTGCTCCTCGCCGTCGGCGCCTGGTGGTTCCAGCGCGCGCCGGGAGCCGCTCTGGAAGAGCCGAGCGAGCCCTCAGCGCCCTCCGGGACCCCCGCGTTCCTCGTCGCCGACGCCGAGTCGGTGGTGCTGCGCGGTCCCCAGCGCGAGGAGCGCCGCACGCGCACCTTCGAGCCCGGGGACGTCCTGCTGGCGCTCGACCGGCCGATCGAGGCTCGCTTCCAGGACGGTGCCGTCCTGACCGTGCCGAAGCCCTCGGTGCTGGTGGTGGGCCGCTCGGCGGGCCTGCCGGCGCTCGAGCTGTGGGCCGGGGACGTCACGCTGCACACGGCCGGCGAGGCGGCGCGCATCGACACCGGCTTCGCGGAGCTCTTCCTCGAGCCGGACAGCGGGCTGGTGCTCGCCGTGGAGGTCGCGCGGGAGGGCGCTCCGGCGGGGAGCGACCCGATGGAGCTCGACCTCGACCGCGCGCGGACCTGGCTCGCCTCGGCTCCGCCGGAGGACCGCCTGCTCGCGGCGCGCGTCACCCGCGGCCGCGCCGAGCTCACCGTGCACGGGCGGACCCGCGAGCTGGAGCCCGCGGCCGGCACCTATCGCATTCCGAGCCGCACGCCGCAGGCCGTTCCGGAGGAGGAGCGGCGTCAGTTCGAGGAGTCCCTCGGGATGATGCTCGTCCTGACCGAGCGCTTCCCGCCGTTCGGGATGACCACCTCGCCGACCTTCGTCTCCACGATGGCGGAGCTCGGCGCGCTGCTGGACCGTCGCCCCGCGCTGCGCGAGGAGTTCCGCACCTTCCTGCGCGCCAAGCAGCGCGCCGGCGAGCTGACGGACGCGTTCCTCACGGCGGCGCTCGACCAGCTGGTGGTGGGGGACGACGCCGACGCGCTCGAGCTGGCCGAGGAGCTGTTCCTCGAGCACGCGGAGCGCTTCGAGCCGCGTCACCAGCTGGGCTTCGCCGAGCGCGGCGGGTTCCTGTTCGAGCGCGAGCAGCGCGGACGCCTGCAGCTCCACCTGGAGGACCCGGCGGAGCCCGCCCCCCTCCTCGCGGCGGCCTTCCTCGCGCGTCGTGGGGACCTGCAGGCTCGCGAGCTGCTGGCTTCCTTCGCGACGGTCTCCGCGACGGCCGACGTTCCGGAGGACTGGGAGCTGTTCGACGCGCTCCTCGCGCTACACGTCGTGACCGGGCCCGAGGGAGACGGCAGCTGGCCGACGCGCCTGGAGGAGTGGAGCGCCGTGCTCGAGGTGTGGCTCGCTCGCGGCGAGCGCGCCGCGGCGGAGCGTCTGGTCGCGCTGCTCGAGCTCTTCACCGGCGTCGCTCCGCGGGCCGCGGGCTGGCCCCCGCTCGCGGGCACCTGGCA
>CAZDYS010000062.1:0-12569 GCA_964509445.1 uncultured Planctomycetaceae bacterium | reverse complement strand
TCTTCATCGAGCTCTGGAAGAGCGCCGGTCGCTTCGACCCCGAGCGCGGATCCGAGAGCACGTTCATCGCGACGATCGCGCGCCGCAGGTTGATCGACCTGCGGCGCCGGTCTCAACGAGCAGCCGGCACCGAGGCCATCGACGAGGAGTTCCTCGGCAAGCCGGACGAGCGGCTCGAGCACGTCGACATCTGCGACGAGGCCGAGCTCGCGGCGCGCGCGCTCGACAAGCTGCGCCCCGAACAGAAGAACGTCCTGGTGCTGTCGGTCCACGAGGGCCTGAGCCACCAGCAGATCGCCGATCGCCTCAGCTTGCCGCTGGGAACCGTCAAGAGTCACATTCGTCGAGGACTGGAGCGGGTGACCCTGCTCCTCAACGGCCGGAAGGTCGAGGAGGTGGTGTCTTGAAGAACCACGACCGCATCACTGCGCTCCTCACCGAGCGCGCCACCCAGGGCCTTACCCTGGACGAGTCGCGCGAGCTCGGGCAGCTGGCGGCCATGGATCCGTCGCTGGACCTGGACTCCATCGACGAGGCCGCCGCCGCGCTCACGTTGGCCCTCGTCAACTCCGAGATGCCCGAGATGCCGAGCGACCTCCATGCGAAGCTGCAGCGCGACGCGGAGGCCTTCTGGGAACCCAGCGCGCCGATCGCGCCGAAGCCCTCCCCCACGCCGGTCCTGGCCTGGGTCGGCTGGGTCGCGGCTGCCGCCGCAGTGCTGTTCGCACTCGTCCTTCTCCAGGACGACGGACAGGCCGTGCTCCAGGCGGAGCAGGTCGCTCAGGTCTCCGACGCGGTCGAGATCGCCTGGACCGGTACGGAAGATCCGCTCGGACAGGGCGTCGGCGGCGAGGTCCTGTGGAGCGACGACGAACAGCGGGGCTTCATGCGCTTCGAGGGGCTCGAGCCCAACGACCCGCAGCAGCAGCAGTACCAGCTCTGGATCTTCGACAAGGACCGCTCCGCAGACCATCCTGTCGACGGAGGCGTCTTCGACGTCCCGGCCGGCTCGGACAGCGTGCTGGTCCCGATCGACGCCAAGCTCGCGGTCTCCGAGGCCACGCTCTTCGCGATCACCTTGGAGAAGCCCGGCGGAGTCGTCGTCTCGAGTCGAGAGAGGCTCCTCTTGACCGCGGCCGTCCCCTAGACCGCTCCGCACCACCCTGCATGGATTCCAACCGGCTCGTCGCGCGCAACGACGCTCCTGTCCGACCGGAGCGTGCCTACGTCCTGTACTGGATGATCGCGGCGAGGCGCAGCGCCTCGAACTTCGCGCTGGACCGCGCGATCGAGCACGCGCGGGAGCTGGGCAAACCGCTGGTGGTCCTGGAGGGACTCAAGAGCGACGCACCCTACTCCTCTGCGCGCTTCCACCGGTTCGTGCTCGACGGCATGCGCGACCAGCGCGACGCCTTCGCGCAGAGCCCGGTGACCTACTACCCGTACGTGGAGCCTCGCTCGGGAGAGGATCGCGGTCTGCTCGCCTGCCTGGCGGAGAACGCCTGTCTGGTGGTGGCCGACGACTTCCCGGGCCGCATGCAGCGCGCGCTGGTGCGCTCGGCAGCAGCCCAGCTCGACGTGCTCGTCGAAGCGGTCGACTCGTGTGGCGTCCTCCCGATCCGGACCTTCGACCGGCGCTACGTTCGCGCCTTCGACTACCGGCGTCACGCGAAGCCGCTCTGGAGCGCGGGAACCGAGGCCCCCGAGGCGGATCCGCTGAAAGGCCTGGACCTCCCGCGACTGGATGCGCTCCCCGGCAAGGTGGTCAGCCACTGGCCCGCGGCGACGGACGCTCTGCTCGACAACAGCGCGGGCCTGGAGCAGCTCCCGATCGATCAGTCCATCCCGCCGGTCGCGCTGCGCGGCGGGCAGACGGCTGCACGCGAGCGACTGGCTTCTTTCCTGAAGGACGTGCTTCCGCTCTATGGCGACAAGCGCGGACATCCGTCCATCGCGAGCGGGCTCTCGCCACACCTCCACTTCGGTCACATCGGTGCACACGAGGTGCAGCGCGCCGCCGCGTCCGCACCGGAGGAACTGGCGGAACCGTTCCTCGATCAGCTCCTGACGTGGCGCGAGCTCTGCTACCACTTCGCGCACCACACGCCCGACCACGACCGCTACGAGTCGCTGCCGGACTGGGCGAAGAAGACGCTGGCCGAGCACGCCGACGACCCGCGCGAGTTCGTCTACACGCCTCGTCAGTTCGAGGAGGCGCAGACGCACGACGAGCTGTGGAACGCGGCCCAGAGGCAGCTGCGGCGCGACGGCATGATCGACAACTACCTGCGCATGCTCTGGGGCAAGAAGATCCTGCACTGGAGTCCGTCCCCAGAGCGCGCGTTCCAGACCATGGTCGAGCTGAACGACCGCTACGCCGTCGACGGCAGGGACCCGAACTCCTACGGGGGCATCGGGTGGGTGCTCGGCCGCTTCGATCGCCCGTGGGGTCCGGAGCGCGAGATCTTCGGCCGCATCCGCTACATGACCTCCGACAGCGCGCGCCGGAAGTTCAAGCTGAACGACTACATCGAGCGCTACGCGGAGACCGCCGCGCCCGGGCTTTTCGCCTGAGCGCGCTCAGCTCCGCTCGGCGAGCCCCTGCTCCAGCAGACGCTCGATGCGCTGCAGGGAGTCGCGGATCTCTCCCAGCGTGCCGGCTTCGGCCTCCGTCGCCGGCTGGGGCGCAGGTGCGGCGGAGCGCCCGCCGGTCGTGACGATGTCGCGCTGGGACAGGACCGCGTCGCGGAACCCCAGCGCGTCGACGACACCGGGGAGAGAGGCGTTGCCCATGGCCGTCCCCGCGCCTCCGCCGGCCGTCTCCACGCCGAGCGAGCACAGTCCGAGCTTGCGCAGGATCGGACCCTCGTTCACCGCGAGGTCCGTGATCTTGTCGAGAGGGACGTTCTTCTGGGTCCGGAAGAGGAAGCCTCGACGGACGTTGAGCGAACGCTCCGTCAGCTCCGCCTCCATCGCCTCGAACTGGCGACGGTGTACGTACTGCCCGAGGCCGAGGAGCCAGAAGGGCAGCAGCGGGATCCCGATGAAGGACACCAGCAGCCCGAACGAGGACTGGAGCAGGAAGTAGTGCGGCAGTCGGGGGTCGAACTCGACCTTGCGGAGGATCTTCTCGGGCATCGTCGTCCTGTGCGGGGTTCCGGCGTCCTCCTCACGATCCGGTACCGCGCCAGGACGGTCAAGCGCGGGACGCCCGGGAGCGAGAGCCCCTAACGACAGCGGGCGCGCGACACCGTCCGTGCCGCGCGCCCGCTGGATCGGGATCCGCAGGTCTCTAGGGAGCCTGCTGCAGCTGCGCCTGGTAGGTGTAGCCGTTCGAGAGGGTGGCGGAGCCCGGGCCGGTCGTCACGACGACGCGGACGGTCCGCGCCGTGCGCGCACGCTTGGCGGCGCGGTTCAGCTTCGGGACCTCGGCGACCAGCGTGTTCGCGTCGAGCACGTTCACGCTCGGCGACGCGTTCGGGCCGAAGGAGACCGTGGTCTCGCCGTCGACGAAGCCCTCGCCGGTGATGGTCACCAGGTTGCCACCGCGGATCGAACCCGTGTTCGGGCTCACGCTGGCGATCGCCACCGAGCAGATGAAGTCCTGCACGGTCACGTCGTCGACCGCGGCCTCGACGATCGAGCCGGGCGACTCGTCCCGCGCCTGGAAGCGCAGGCGAATGGTGGCGTTCGGCGTCACGAAGTCCGAGATGCGCGCGGTGTTCTGGATCCAGCCACCGGTGGTGCCTTCGCCGGTCGGGCCGACGGTCTCGAGGTTCACCCACGCGCCGCCGTTGCTGATGTCCACCGTGAAGGCGTCGTCGTTGTTGCCGTTCTGGTTGTTGGAGTACCAGCGCCAGTAGGAGATCGTCGGGTCCGTGAGGCCCGAGGCGTCGATCACCGGCGAGATCAGCGTGGTCACGCCGCCGTCGATGTCGTTCTCGCCCACGCTTCCGCCGGTGCCCTGACCAGTGAACCAGCACTGCGTGCCGGACGGCGTACGGTCGTCTTCCGGCTGGGCGGCGGTCCCGAGCGGGTCGCCGTGCACCCAGATGCCGGTCGTCGCATCGTCACCCGCCTGACCGACGGTCCAGCCGGCGCTGCTCTCGACGTCGTTGTCGTAGACCGTGGCGCCGAAGATGCCGGAGCTGACGGTGTTGACCTGGGTCGAACCGGCGGCCGGGTCGCTCCAGGTGACGTTGGAGTTCGAGCGCGCGCTCACGTAGTAGGTGAGCGTGTCGCCGCAGGTGCTGGACGGGAACGTCGCGCTGAACTGCAGCGAGCCGCCGAGCTGCGTCATCGGCGTGGAGACGAAGCCCGAGCCGGTGTCGACGAACAGCTCGACCGTGCTGGCGTCCAGATCGCCCGGAGTGGTCTCCAGGACCTCGACCACGAGCTCCGTGGAACCGCTCGGGTCGACCAGCGTCGGCTGACCGTTCGGGTAGTCGAAGCACAGCTCCGGATCGCCCATCCGCCAGACGAACAGACCCTTCTCGAGGTCGCTACCGATGACCGTGCCGCTGGGGAAGTACGGGTAGCAGCTCCAGAGGCTGTTGAACGCCGCGGCGTCGTCCTGCGGGTAGGTGTCGAAGTAGGCGACCTGGGTCGGAGCGGCCGGGTTCGTCGCGTCGAAGACGCGCAGGCCACTGCGGTAGTTGGCCTCGTAGATCGTGTCCCCGTCGACGTACAGGTTGTGGTCGATGGAGCCGACGCCGCTCGAGAAGCTGCCGCTGACGAACGGGGAGGCGAGGTTCGACACGTTGATGATCCGCGTGTTCGTGTTGCCGCCGAAGTTCGACTCGTCGAGCTCGTCGTTGAGGTAGACGAACTGCTTGTTGTCCGAGAGCCACACCTGGTGCGAGAACGCGGAGCCGCTGTAAGTCGTGGAGCCGATCACGCTGATCGAGGCCTTGTTCGTCACGTCCAGGATGTGCAGCGAGGGCGAGCCACCGTTGGCAGCCACGTTCGCCGCGCAGAACGCGATCTGACGACCGAAGTACGGGCCCGGGATGTCCCACTCGAGGACCTGGGCGTCGTGCACGTAGCGATCGGTCCACTCGCCCACGAAGACGGGCGCGGCCGGGTTCGCCAGGCTGTAGATCACGAGACCCTGCGGGCCGCCGCTGCAGGGGCTGAAGCCGCCGCCCGCGCGGTAGAGGAAGCCGGAGTCCGTGTCGATGACGACGTTGTGCGACTCCTGCGTGCAGCCGCCGGAGGTGACGGAGGCAAGCTCGGTGATGGTGCCCGAGTCGATCGACGAGAGGTCGAACACCTGGATGCCGCCGCCGGTCTCGTTCACCGAGTAGGCGTAGGTCGAGTAGGTCTTGATGTCCCGCCACATCGAGTTCAGACCCGGGAAGGAGTCGATGAGGGTCGGCTTGCCGGGGTCGGTGATCTCGACGAAGACGGTGCTGTCGTCGGTTCCGATGATGGCGTACTCACGACCGGAGGGCGCGGTGTAGCCCCAGCAGTCGTTGCCCTCGGCGGCGGTCGGGTCCAGGTCCGCGAGGGTCAGCCAGCCGGCCAACGCGATGCCGCTGGAGTCGAAGTCGATCGACCCGCTGCCGGCCAGGCTGACGGCCGGCGCGACGTAGGTCCCTTGGAAGTCGAGCTTGTCGTGCGCCAGGAGCGCCGCGGAGAGAGCGAGAACCGTGGTTCCCGTTGCGATCAGGTGACCTTTCATGAAGTGACGTCGGCGGGAGTGGGGGGTTCGGAGCGGGTAGACGAGTCGTCCGAGCCGTGCCCAGCCTCTGCAATTGCGTGCGGCTGGGCCCTGAGAGGGGGGGTACAGGGGTTGTCCGGTCGAGCCGGACGCCTTAAGGCGCACCCAATCCTCTCTGCTGTTCCGTAGATCCGGGGGGAAAAACGGCTCGAAAGTCCTTCGCCAGGGGGATTGCCGGGCGAACCGCAGCGTTCCGAGAAACGGCTTCGGGGCGCGCCTCGTCCGGCTCTGAGCATCGACCTCCGGAGTCGCGCGCTCCCCCCTTCGGCGATGGCCGGAGTGCGGAGCCGCAGGCTAGGCTCTCCGACCCCCCATGCTGCCCCGCCCCTCCCTGTTCCCATCGTCGGCCCCTGGCTCCCGGCGACCCGTCGAGACCCGAGCCGCGGGGCCCGGAAATGCCCCCTCGGCCGCCTGGGGTGGGTCGAGAGCGATCCTCCTGCTGGCCGTCCTGGCCGGCTGTGCGGACCCGGAACGGGAGGCTGCGCGCGGGGCGGCCCAGCGACGGGCCTCTCTGCCGCCCGGCGGGATCGTCTCCGCGCCGCTCCAGGCTCCGGGCTCTCGCACGGGTCGCTTCGAACGGCTGCCGGCGAGCGCCGGGCTGGTCTTCGCGAACGAGTACGACTGGGAGCACCCCCGGAGACACCTCTACGAGCACGGCTTCGCGGGGGGCGGCGTGGCCCTCGGCGACCTCGACGGGAACGGCCTGCCGGACGTCTACCTGGTGTCCCAGACCGGGCGCGACGCGCTGTTCCTGCAGACGGCGCCGCTGCGCTTCGAGGACGCGACCGCGCGCGCGGGCGTCGACGAGGAGTCCGCCTGGGGTTCCGGGGTGACGCTGGTCGACGTGGACGCGGACGGGGACCTCGACGTCTACCTGTGCAACTACGACGCCCCGAACCGGCTCTACGAGAACCGCGGGGACGCGACGTTCGAGGAGGTCTCGGAGCAGGCCGGCGTGGCCTTCGTCGGAGCGAGCATCCAGGCTTCGTTCGCGGACTTCGACCGCGACGGGGACCTCGACTTCTACCTGACGACGAACCGGCTCTATCCGGGCCCCGGGCTCGACGTCCCGCGCACGCACCAGGTCGACGGACGCGTCACGATCGTCCCGGGCGGAGAGGAGTCGTTCGAGATCCTCGAGGTGGTCGTCGACGGCGAGACCCAGAAGTACGTCGGCAAGTCGGGACAGCCGGACCGCCTGTTCCGGAACGACGGCAGCGGACGCTTCGAGGACGTCACGCGTGCCGCCGGCGTGTTCGACCGCGCCCCGGGGCTCTCGGCGACCTGGACCGATCTCGAGGGGGACGGCTGGCCCGACCTGTACGTGGGCAACGACTACTTCGCGCCCGACCGCCTGTGGCGCAACCAGGGGGACGGGACGTTCCGCGACGTGCTCTCCGAACGCGTCCCCCACACGCCGTGGTTCACCATGGGGACCGCGAGCGCGGACCTCGACAACGACGGTCGCCTCGACATCGTCGCGACGGACATGGCCGCCACGACCCACTACGGGTCGAAGATCATGATGGGCGACATGGACGAGTCGCGCTGGTTCCTCGAGAGCGCGGAGCCGCGTCAGTACATGCGCAACGCGGTGTTCCGCAACACGGGCACCGAGCGGTTCCTGGAGGTCGCGTTCCTCGCGAACCTCGCCAGCACGGACTGGACCTGGTCGGTCAAGCTGGCGGACCTCGACAACGACGGACGCACGGACGCCTACTTCACGAACGGTACGGCGAACAACACGTTCGACCCGGACCTGACGCGCGCGGTCGGAGAGCTCGGTCAGCGCATGCGGCGGGAAGGGCGTCCGGCGGACCAGATCCGGGCCGCGCAGTGGGAGCTGTACCGTTCCAAGGAACCGCGGCGCGAACGCAACCTCGCGTTCCAGAACCGCGGCGAGCTGCGCTTCGAGGACGTGGGAGACACCTGGGGCCTGTCCGAGGAGGTCGTGAGCTACGGGGCCGCCGTGGCCGACCTCGACCGCGACGGGGACCTGGACCTGGTGGTGAACCACCTCGGCGCGCCGGCCGCCGTCCACGTCAACGGCCTCGGCGGCAACGGCTTCCTCGTGCGCCTCGAAG
Organism: uncultured Planctomycetaceae bacterium; assembly: GCA_964509445.1. GTDB lineage: Bacteria > Planctomycetota > UBA1135 > UBA1135 > CAZDYS01. The sequence goes on along the minus strand of CAZDYS010000062.1, from coordinate 4,763 downwards.
GGCGGGAGAGCCCCTCGCACGGAACCGGTGCCACCCTGATCGCGCGCACGGACGAGGCGCAGCTCCTGCGCTACGCGGTCCAGGAGACCGGCTACCTCTCCTCGGACGAGCCGCTCCTCCACTTCGGTCTCGGCGAGGCGACCGAGGCGAGCCTCGAGGTGCGCTGGCCGAGCGGTCACGTGCAGCGCTTCGAGAGCGTCGCCGCCGGGCACCTGCACACGGTGGTCGAGCCCGAGGGCACGCCTCCGGCCGCAACACCGAAGGCTCCCCGACGCACGCTGTTCGCCGAGAACCGCACGCGACTCCCCCACGTCGTTCCGCCGCAGCGACCCTTCGACGACTACGCACAGCAGCCCCTGCTTCCTTACCGCCTGTCGGTGCAGGGACCGGGAGTCGCCTGGGGAGACCTCGACGGAGACGGCCGCGAGGACCTCGTCGTGGGCGCCTCCGAGGGACACCGGGGCGCGCTGCTGCGAGGCACGGGCGGCACGTTCGAGAGCGCGGCGGCCGGGAGCGCGGCGTCGGAGGACGCGATGATCCTGCTGCTCGACCCGGACGCGGACGGCGACCTCGACGCGTTCTTCGCGGCCGCCGGAGCGCGCGACGCCGGGGGTCGGCGCAGCCTGCTGGCGACCAACCAGGACGGCACCCTGGGAACGCCGCAGGCGATTCCAGGCGCTCCGGAGAACTGCGCCTCCGCCTGCGCGGCCGATCTCGACGGCGACGGAGACCTCGAGGTGTTCGTCGGCGGTCGTTCCGTCGCGGGAAGCTACCCCCGCACGCCCGCGAGCGCGCTGCTCGCCTCGCGCGACGGCGACTGGGTCGACGTCACCGAAGCGCTGGCGCCGTAGCTCGCCCGGGTCGGCCTGGTGACCTCGGCGCTCTTCCGCGACTTCGACGGGGACGGCGACCCCGACCTGGTGGTCGCCTGCGAGTGGGGCCCGATCCACCTGTTCACGAACGAGGGGGGCCGCCTGCGGAGAGCGACGGCGGAGGCGGGCCTGGCAGACCGGACGGGCTGGTGGAACGGCCTCGTCGCGGGAGACGTCGACAACGACGGGGACCTCGACCTGGTCGCGACGAACGCAGGCCGGAACACGAAGTACCGCGCCTCGGCCGACCACGCGGCGCTCCTGTACTTCGGAGACCTCGACGGCACGGGCGCGCTGCGGATCGTCGAGGCGAAGGAGGCGGACGAGCTGCTGCCCGTGCGCGGCCTGTCCTGCAGCTCCCACGCGATGCCGTCGCTCGGGGAGCGCATCCCCACCTACGACCTGTTCGCGCGCTCGACGCTCGAGGAGATCTACACGCCCGAGTGCCTGGCCGAAGCCGGGCGGCTGGAGGCGAACGAGCTCGAGACCGGGCTGTGGATCAACGAGTCGACCCCGGAACAGCCGCGCTTCCGCTGGCAGCAGCTGCCGCGACTCGTCCAGGCTGCGCCCTCCTTCGGCGCCGTGCTCGAGGACTTCGACGGCGACGGCGACCTCGACCTCTTCCTGGCGCAGAACTTCTTCCACCGCGAGCCGGAGACCGGCCGGTGGGACGGCGGCGTCGGCGCGCTGCTCCTCGGGGACGGCTCCGGCGCGTTCACCTGGGTCGAGCCCGTGGACAGCGGAGTCGTCGTTCCCGGCGAGGCGACGGCGGCCACGAGTTGCGACACGAACGAGGACGGCCGGCCCGACCTCCTGGTCGCCTGCCGCGAGGGCCCGCTGCGGCTGTTCGAGAACGCCAGCGAGGCCTCCCAGGTAGCGCTCCGGATCGCCGGCGAAGCGGGGAACCCGCAGGCCGTCGGGGCGCGGGTCCGCGCGCTCTCGGGACCGGCCGCCGGGATGGTGCGCGAGATCGGCGCGGGCTCCGGTGCCCACGGCCACGGCAGCCCGCGGGTGCACTTCGCGATGCCGAGCGAGGGCCCGCTGGAGGTCGAGGTGCGCTGGCCCGACGGCCCGCGGACGCGCCACGAGATCCCCGCCTCGTCCACCGTCGTCTCGCTCGAGCGCCCGGGCGAGACGCGGTAGCTCCGCCTTATCAGAGCCAGCACCGCTCTGGATTGGGAGCCGGCGCCGCGAGCGGCGATACTTCCCCTGTCGAACGAACCCCAAGCCATCCCGCCATCCCGATGAAGACACAAGAACACCTGAACGCCCTCCTCGCCGACTACCAGGTCCTCTACCAGAAGCTGCGCTCCTACCACTGGAACGTGCGCGGACCGATGTTCTTCGAGCTGCACGTCAAGTTCGAGGAGCTCTACACGGGCACCGCGGTGACCGTGGACGACCTCGCCGAGCGCCTGCTCGCGATCGACGCCAAGCCCATCTCGACGCTGCAGGGAGCCCTCGAGGTCGCCCGCCTGAAGGAGGACGCCGGGGACATCGGCGCCCAGGAGATGGTCGCGAACCTGGTCGACGACTTCCGCGCGCTGAACGACAGCCTGCGCGCCGCCTCGAAGGCCGCCGAGGAAGAGGGCGACAACACGAGCTTCAACCTCCTCGAGGGAATCGCGGACGCCCAGGAGAAAACGGCCTGGATGCTCCGCTCCTACCTCGGTTGATTCCGATGCAAGCGGGCGGCCGCGCCGGGCGAGCTACAATCGTCCGGCGCAAGCCGCCGCCCCGATGAAGACCACCGTCCTCAGCCTGCTCCTCCTCGCCGCGCCCTCCTGGCCCCAGGAGGTCGACCACGACGGCGCCGCCGCACGTGCGAGTCACGCACGCATGCTCGAGGAGCTCCGGAAGGTGGAGGAGCAGACCGCGCTCCTGAACCGCTTCCTGGGGGAAGGCGAGAGCCGTCGGATGCAGGAGGGCCTCGCGGCCCTCGACGACGCGGCACCGCCCAAGCAGCGCTCCTTCTTCCACTACCGCCTGGGACTCGAGCGCCTGCGACTCGGCGACCCCGAGAGCGCGATCACCGAGCTGGAGGCCGCCTACGCGGCCGCCTCCCCGCTCGAGCCCGCGGAGCGCCCGCGCTTCTTCGCCAACCTCGTGTACGACCTGGGGGTTGCACACATGCGCGCGGGCGAGGTCGCGAACTGCGTCGCGCGGCACACGAGCCGCAGCTGCATCCTCCCGATCACGGGCGACGGAGTGCACGTCGACCAGGCCGGCTCGCGCGCCGCGATGCGCTGGTTTCGCGAGGCCCGCACGCTGGCGGAACCGGGAAGCGGCCTCGACCTCTCCGCGCGCTGGCTCCTTAACGTCGTGGCGATGACCGTCGCCGAGTACCCGGACGGGCTCACGACGGAGGAGCGCGTCGACTTCGGACGCTTCGACACGACCGAGTCCTTCCCGCCGTTCCGGGACGTCGCCGCCGACCTCGGCCTCAACGTCAACGACCTCTGCGGCGGCATGGTCGTCGACGACTTCGACGGAGACGGCCTGTTCGACGTGATGAGCTCGAACTGGCACACCTCGGGACAGCTGCGCTTCTTCCGCAACGCCGGCGACGGGACGTTCGAGGAGCGCACCGAAGCGGCCAACCTGACGGGGATCTTCGGCGGCCTGAACCTCGTCCAGGCCGACTACGACTCGGACGGAGACCTCGACGTCCTCGTCCTGCGCGGCGCCTGGTTGTTCGGGCCCGAGGGCAAGCACCCGAACTCGCTCCTGCGCAACGAAGGCGACGGCACGTTCCTCGACGTGACCTTCCTCGCTGGCCTCGGAGACAAGCACTACCCCACGCAGACCGCGGCGTTCGCAGACTACGACCTCGACGGGGACCTGGACCTGTACGTCGGCAACGAGGCGGTCCAGTACCACCGCTACGCGGGTCAGCTGTTCCAGAACCAGGGCGACGGCACCTTCCGCGACGTCGGCAAGGAAGCCGGAGTCCAGAACCTGCGCTTCGCGAAGGGCGTGGTCTTCGGTGACTACGACGGCGATCGGTGGCCGGACCTGTACGTGTCCAACATCGACGAGCCCAACCGGCTCTACCGCAACCAGGGAGACGGCACCTTCCGCGACGTCGCGCCGGAGCTCGGCGTCGACGAGCCGCACCGCAGCTTCCCGACCTGGTTCTTCGACTACGACAACGACGGCAACCTCGACCTCTTCGTCTCGAGCTACGACAAGGGCGAGAACTGGGCGAGCTATCGGCTGACCACGGTCGTGCGGCGTTACCTCGCGGAGCAGGTGACGAACGAGACGCCCCGGCCGAGGCTCTACCGCGGCGACGGACGAGGCGGGTTCACGGATCGCGCCGGCCCAGCGGGCATCGCGCGACCGACCTTGCCGATGAGCGGCAACTTCGGGGACCTCGACAACGACGGGTTCCCGGACTTCTACCTGGGCACCGGCTACCCCTACTACGACGGGTTGCTGCCCAACGTGATGTTCTGGAACCGCGCGGGGACGCACTTCGAGGACGTGACCACGGCCGGCGGCTTCGGGCACCTGCAGAAGGGCCACGGCATCGCCTTCGCGGACCTCGACCAGGACGGAGACCAGGAGGTCGTCGAGCAGATGGGCGGCGCGTTCCCCGGGGACGCGTTCGGCAACACGCTCTTCGAGAACCCGGGCTTCGGGAACGACTGGCTGCAGGTCCGACTCGTGGGCACCGAGAGCGTGCGCTGCGCGATCGGTGCACGCATCCGCGTCGTGCTTCGCGAGGGAGACGTGGAACGCTCCGTGTACCGCCACGTGAACTCGGGGGGCAGCTTCGGCGCGAACCCGCTGACGCAGCACCTCGGACTGGGCCGCGAGGCCGCGATCGAACGCGTCGAGGTGTTCTGGCCGAGGACCGGGAAGACGCAGACCTTCGAGGGCGTCCCC
>CAZDYS010000061.1:0-12810 GCA_964509445.1 uncultured Planctomycetaceae bacterium | reverse complement strand
CAGGCGCGCCACCCGCAGGGGCCGCTTCAGGACGTTCTCGCGCGGGGGATCGAGGCGCAGTGGGGCCTCGGGGAAGCGACCGCCTCCCCCACGGCTCTTGAACACGAAGCCGTGCTTCGGCGCGCCGTGAAACGAGGTGCAGGCGTCGCAGGTCGGGTCCCGGAGGGTGGCGCCTTCGTAGCGGACCCATCCTCCGGCGATCAGGAGCAGCGGACCGTCGACCGCCAGCTCTCCGCGAATCCGGATGTCGCCGCCGGCGACGAGCACGGTGAAGGGCTCGTTCAGCGCCTGCGCCTCCCGGATCCAGTCGGTCAGGTCGGGCCAGGTCGAGGGGTCGTCGTTCTGGCGCACGGCCAGGTCGCGCAGCGCCTCGTGGGTCCACTCGCCCACGAGCCGGCGCTCGAGCTTGCCCTCGATCTCGATCGAGCCCTGGGACCGCAGGAGCACGAACCCGTGCAGCCGACTCAGGTCGACCGTGTCCCCCTCGGCCACGCGCAGTCGGCTCGCGTGCAGGTCGCTCCGCTCGGGCGCGCCGCGGAACGGATCGAGCTCGCCGTCCTCCCCGGTCCCGGCCGCGCCGGGGTAGCGCAAGGTGATCCCGCCGGTCGGCCCCAGCCAGTAGGCGGTCCCATCGAAGTCGAACGCCCCCCCGGGTCCCGCTCCCAGGCGCGGGTCCCCGTAGTGCGGCCGCTCGGAGAGCGTGTCCACGCGCTCCCGAACGCGCGGCACGCGGATCTCGATCGGGACGATCTGCTCGATGCGCCAGGGAGCCCCGAAGTGCAGCGCCTGCCCGCCGAGGTTGCGCGTCCGGACCACGGAGCGACGCAGGAAGTAGCGGCCCACCTCGAGCGGCCTGAGGCCGATCCCGCCCGGAACGGAGGGCACGAGCTCGATGCGCGCGTAGTCCCGCCGGTTCACCGTCAGACGCGGCTCGAGCCGGATCAGGTCCCGCGTGGGCTCGCCGCCCTCCGGCAGCACGACGAACTCGCCGGGCACGAGCGTCGAGGGGTCCACACCCTCGTCCACCTCGAGCACGATCGGGTCGAGCGGCCCCATCTCGACGCTCTCCGGTCCGAGCAGCTCCGGCGCGATCCGCAGGTAGTTGCGCGTCGGACCGGCCAGCGGGAAGACCCGGTCCGGCGGCCCCGCGGTGCGGAACGGCAGCCGGTAGGTCTCCTCGAGGACGCCGCCCTCCTCCGAACGCAGTCCGTCGGGTCGCGGGAAGCCGGAGAGCTCGGCCACGTACTCCGCTCCCGGCAGCAGGCCGCCGTCCGTCAGATCCCGCGACAGCGGGAGCTCGGGCAGGAACTCGAGCGTGCCGCGGTGGATCCGGAAGGTCCCGCGCGCCGCGCGCTCCGGGTGCTTCGCCTCCACGATGCGCACGCTCTCGCTCGTGACCGAAGCCCGATCCAGGTCCGGCCGGAAGTGGAAGACGAGCGGCTCGGTCAGGGACACGCGGCGGTCTCCCTGCTGGACGAACTCGTAGAGCTCCAGGCGCGCGACCTCCTGTCCGCCGGGGGCGCAGCCGAAGCCGAGCAGGAGGCACGGGGCGATCCACGAGAGCCGGGCACGCATGGTCCCCATGATCCAACACGAAAGAAGCCGCGGCAAACCGGAGTTCGCCGCGGCTTCCGAGCGATGCAGGCCGGGACTAGAAGACGAAGGGCAGCTTGAGGAACTCGAGCTCCACCCGCTTCGTGTCCTCGGAGACGCCCACGGCCATCGCGTCGAGGTCGAACTCGACCAGGAAGCGGAAGAACTTCAGCTGACCGGCGGCCAGCGCGTTGAAGTTGCCGACGTCGCCGGTCGCGGGGACCAGGAGGGCGGTCTCGTCCGGGTTGCCGGAGGCGTCCGCGGCGGCCCCCTCGAAGGTGATCCGCACGAAGGAGCTGTCCAGCAGGCTGTCCAGGGTCCCGTCGGTGCTGACCCGGAAGAAGCGCGGGATCAGCTCGTACTCGGGCGTGGCGGCCGAGGCCGCGAAGTCCGCAAGCGTGCCGGCGGAGCCGTCGACCGTGATGGTCAGGATCGTCGCCGCGTCGTCGTAGGCCGCGGAGACCACCTCGAAGTCGCTCCGGGTCGTCGGAGCGCTCGAGTCCGTCATGCGCAGCGTGAAGTGGCGCAGCAGGCTCGGCGCGCGCAGGTAGAGGTCCTGCGAGGGCGTCGCCAGCGAGTTGATCAGGGGATCCAGCGAGGCGCCCGAGACGGAGAGGGTGACGCCGTCCGAGAGCACCGCGACCGTCGCGGCCGAGACCGCTTCCGGGCCGAGGATCGGAGTCAGCTCGTCGACCGTCTCCGTCGTCGTGAGGACCTTGCCCTCGTCGGCGCCGACGGTCGTCTCCGTCCCCTGGAACAGGAACTGGACGAGGTCGCTGCCGCCGGCCGGGTTCACGTCCGCACCGCCGACCGGGATCCAGGCGGAGCGCGCCTGGGAACGCGGGCCGAAGGTCGGGATCATCACGCGGGCGAAGGGCGAGGAGATCTGGTCGATCTCCTTCTCCTCGCGGTTCGCGAAGTTGTCCGTGTCCGGGTCGAAGGACACGTCGTCCGCGTAGTCCGGCAGGATGATGTCGCTGCCGGCCAGGCCGCCCGTGTCGCTCGGGGCGCGGAAGCGCGGCACGTGGAGCTGGATCAGGCCGGGACCGCCGCTGCCGCCGTAGCTGATGTCCTCGGGGATCGGGTCCTCCCCGATGTCGAGGGTCGAGCCGGTGACCTGCGGTCCACCGCGCGCGGAGAGGAAGTCCACGCCCGGATCCGCGAAGGTCGGGTCCCCGTCGGTGAAGTCCACGAAGGACGCGGACTCGAGCATCAGGTGACCGCCGGAGCCGGAGCCGCCGGAGCCGCCGATGTGGTCGAGCAGGAAGGTGTTCTCGCCGGCGCCGCCGGAGCCGCCCTCGACGAGGATCTGACCGATCACGCCGCCGGTGTGGCCGAACACGATCGGGCCGAGCGCGCGGATGCGGAGACCGCCTCCGCCGCCGCCACCGCCGCCGCCGCGCTCGTCGCTGGCGGGCTCCCAGTCGGCCTGCGGGAACACCATGGAGGGGATCGCGTCCCCACCGCCGCCGCCGCCGTAGCCGGCCCAGAGCTCGCTGAGCTCACCGCGCGTGATGGCGGTGATCGTGCCGTCGCCGGTGCCGGCGTCGTAGGTGATCGAGGGGATCGAGCCGAAGGCGTTGTTCGTGTCGTCGTCGTCCGAGAACGCGCCGCCGCCGACCGCGCCGCCGAGCGACGGAGAGGCGCCGGAGACCGCACTGCGGGAGTCCTCCGCACCGGACAGGCCCGCCGTGGCGGTCAGCCCCGTCGGATCGTTGAACGCCGCGTTCAGGCCGAAGCGGCCGCCGCCGCCGCCGCCGGGACGACGGGCATCCTTACCGAGCGTCGGGTCGGCGTAGCCGGACTCGCCGCCGAAGCCGCCCTGGTTGCGCATGCCGAAGGGACCGTCTCCGCGACCGCCGACGGCCGTCGAGGCGTTGATGTTCTCGCTCGCGCCGCCGCCGTCTCCGCCGCCGGCCGTGCCAGCGCCACCGACGGTCGGCTGGTCGCCGGCGTTGACGGTGCTGACGTCCATGGCGTCGTAGCCCGAGACGTCGAAGATGCCGTCGATGCGCACCGTGCCGGTGGCGTTCACCAGCATCGTGTTGTTGCCCTGCACGCGGAGCACGCCGCCCGGCTGGATCGTCAGGTTGCGCACGTCGACGATGCCGTTGATGGAGGTCTGCACCGTGTCGCGCACGTCCCCGTCGCCACCGACGATGGTCGTGGTGGCGGTGTCGAAGACGAAGGTCTCTCCGGTGCGGATCGTCCAGTCGAACGTGCCGCCGGGCCCGCCGCTGCCGCCGAAGTCGAAGGAGGACACGAGGCGCCCGCCTTCCCAGACCGCCGCGGGCGTGTCGAACAGCACGTCCCCGTCCTGGAAGTCGGCGAAGTCGAAGTCCTCGATGAACTCGTCCGCGCCGTCCGTGGGGTTGCCGAGGCTCGCGAAGGTGATCGTCTCGGTCGGGGCGACCGCGAAGTCGTCGACGCCCGTCAGGCTGGTCTCGCCGACGATGTCCTGGAAGCCCGGGAGCACGACCGCGCGGAAGCGGCTGGCCGCCGGGAGCAGGCCGATCGGCGTCAGGCGCACCGTGGCGCCCGCGCTCGTGCAGTTCCCGAGCAGCTCGACCACCGTCTCGATCGGGAACCAGTCCCCGGCCGCGTCCTCGTACTCGAGGCGCAGGCGCGTGCTGGAAACGTTGATCGCCGCCGGCGAGATGGCCTGGTTGAACTCGATCACGAACGCGATCTGGCTGTCCGTGTCGGAGTAGCGGTTGAGCGGCAGCTCCGTCGGCGCGCCCGGGCCGGGCACGGTCGAGAAGGTCTGCGTCGTCGGGTCGAACTCGAAGAACAGGCGGTTCGCAGGGTCGTCGCCGGGCCCGATCTGGACGTAGCTGACGGAGTCCGTGACCGCGGTGCCCGCGATGCGCACGACCGGCAGCGGCTCGCCGAAGACCTCGTCGAGGTAGGCGCTCGAGAGGTCGGCCGGCGTGGTGAACTCACGCGTCTGGGTCACCTCGAGCGGACGTCCCGCCGTCGAGCGGATCGTGTTGGCGGTCCCGCTGGAAGCACCCACGACCGTGATCACGTAGAAGGCGCCGTCCGGAAGCCGGTCGAGCGGGAGCAGGCCGGCGTCGGAGGCGTCGGCCGCGACCGGGCAGTTCGGCTGCCAGACGATGATCGTGTCGTCGACCGTGTCGAGGATGCCGTCGCCGTCCGTGTCCGTGCGCTTGAACGAGAACGAGCCGGTCGCGGGCACGCCGCGATCGGTCTCGATGTTGATCGTGTTCGAGCTGACCGAGGCGAAGTCGACCGGTCGCGTGAACTCGAACTCGATCTCCCGGTTGATCTCCCAGATCTCGTTGTTGCGAAGGGAGATGCGCTCGAGCTGGAACTCACCGGCTCCAGCGGCCCCTCCTCCCCCGCCACCCGACGAGCTGGAGCAGGAGAACGAGAGGCCGGCGACGAGAGCAAGCGTGCCGATCCGACGGACACGGTCTGTTTGACGCATGGTCGTTGGGGAACGAAGGCAGGGGGATGGGTAGGGGAGCTACTGCTGTTCGACGAAGGCCAACCCGATCGCGGAGAGCTCGGGGTTCAGGCCGGTCGCGATGTTGTTCACGAACGTGATGCGTAGCTGGAAGAAGGAAGCCCCGTCGATGTCCGAGATCTGGTCCTGCCACCGGTCCGAGGGCCGGTAGGCGACGAAGAGCTCGTTCGGGAGGCTCGTCGGGTCGGTGTACTGGTCGACGACGTCCCCGTAGGGGTTGATGAACACGGAGTCGAAGGCGCGGTCTCCGACGGCCTCGCCGAAGGCGATGGCGCCGCGGTACTCGAGCAGCACCTGGGTCCCCGGCGGCTGGTCCGCCGGGTTCGGGATCATAACGGGATCGAGGTAGCGCGGGTTCACGTAGAGCGTGTCCACCCAGGCCGTGAAGGCCTGGCTGATGCGCGTGACGACGTCCAGCTGCCCGATGTAGAAGGAGTTGTCGGCGGTGAAGCGCGTCCGACGGCCCGGCGGGTTCGACGTCGGGTTGTAGCCGCCGCGGGGAGCGTTCTCCGTGCTCGGGTTGACCATCACGGTGCGTCCGTTCGTGTCGACCCCGCCCGTGGAGAAGCAGCGGAAGTTCGGCACGCGGGACGAGTTGATCGCCAGGGAGATGTCCAGGGGGTTCAGGCCGAGACCCGAGTCCGACGGGAAGCAGCGGTACTCCATCAGGAGCGGCAGACCGATCGTCTTCACGCGGTTCACGCCGAAGAGCTTGCCGACCTCGCTACCGGGGATGATCTGCAGCGGGTCTCCCCCCTCGATGTCGAGCGGAACGCCCGAGCCGCTGGGGCCCCCGCGACGGATGCCGCGGGTGTCGCGCCAGGTGTAGGTCGTGAGCTCGCTCGTCTGCCCGGTGCGGTTCAGCGGGAACGGCATCAGCGGCGTACCGTTCAGGTTCGTGCTCACGTCCGCCGGGTCGACGATGTAGCCGAGCGAGCGTTCGTGGACGATCTTCTGACCGGCGATCGGGTCGCTGAGGATGTTGTCGGTGAACGGGGATGGTCCGTCCCGCAGACCGGAGCGCGTGTACTTCGGCAGCAGGTTCTCGGTGATGTCCTCGTCCGGCTGGTAGCGGCTGTGCGAGAGGCGGATCTCGAACTCCTCGAAGAAGTCCCGCTGCACGACGCCCCCCACGGGCGACCAGCTGAGTCCGTAGACGTCCATGTTGTACTTGGTCTCGTCCCGGGCGTTCCACCCGAGGTCCGCGTAGCGCCAGACGGTCATCAGACGGCTCCCGAGAGCGGAGAGCGGCGTCTGCAGACCCGGCGGGAACGGGATCATGATCGACGGGACCGGGTTCGCCCGGTCCGCGGCGAAGGCCGTGAAGCTCACGGCCCGCGGACGGATGACGCCCTCGTCGAAGTCGTAGAAGATCTGGCCGCGCACGTCGTCGTCCACGCCCTGGTCGACGTCGACGGGCTTGACCTCGTCGAGGCTCGAGAAGCGGTAGGCCACGCTGGCGTTGAGCTCGGTCGGCTGGTCCGCCTCGATCGAGAAGTCGATCGACGGGAGCTCGTCCCGCAGCGGGTTGCCGGCCAGGTCGGTCACTCCTGCGAGCTGGATGTTGTAGACCTCCGAGGATCCCTGCTGGTGCGAGAACGGCAGGATCGGCGTGAACGCGAACTCGCGCAGATCGGGAGAGCCTTCGGTGGTTCCGATCACGACGTTCTCCGCCTCGATCACGGCCGAGCCGGAGGCGCCGCGCAGGATCATGAAGGACTCGAACGGCGTCGCGGAGAGCGGGTCCATCGGCTCCGAGAAGCGGACCTGGACCTGGGAGCCGGTGGACACGTCGCCGACCGGGACCATGGCGGCCTGGGGCGCGAAGGAGACCCAGCAGCCGACCTCGACGCTGGACAGCGTGTCGTAGGTGCTCAGGAGCGAGCCGGCGCCGAACAGGAGACCCGGGCTGGCGATCGGTGCGTCTCCCAGGGAGCGGACGCGCACGTTCGTGAGGCGCGAGTTGACCGGCGGGCTGGTGGACTCCACGACCTCGAGCAGCGCGGGACCGACCGAGATCGTGTCGCCGGCGGTGATCGAGTCCTGACAGATGGTCGAGAACTCGATGTCGAGCTGGAAGTCGAAGCCGAGCAGGCCGCCGGGATCGTCCTGGGCGCCGTCCACGTCGAGGGGCCAGGAGCCGACGATCTGCGGGGGGTTCAGGTCCAGCAGGAAGCCGTTGTTCGAGTCCACCTCGTTGCCGCCGCGGAACGCGCGGACGACCGGCATCCAGTCGACGTCGGTGTCGACCGGGCCGTTTGTGAGGTTGCTCAGGGGAACGCCCGAGAACGCGCGCAGGAGGTTGAAGCGGCCGCTGGCCGGATCCTCGACCGTGGCGATGCGCACGGACACGTTCGGATCGTCCGTGGACGTCTGGCTCGCCGGGAGCCCGAGCGAGTTGACCGGCAGCGCTCCGCCGGAGTTCAGCGACTCGGTGTCCGACACCGTCATGTCGATGAGGACGCGCGTCGAGTGGAACTGACCGTTCACGACCGCGCCGTAGTTCGGGTCGAACAGGATGCGCGGGCGGAAGGGCGTGTCCGGAGCGTAACCCGTGAGGACCTCGATCGCTTCGGTGAGGTCGTCGGCGGCCGCCGCCGAGTCGTCGAGCACGTCGTTGAAACGCAGGGACAGGCAGCTGTTGCGCGCCATGAACGAGAACGGCGCCGAGGAGGTGCCGTTGTCGTGCTTGGGCGTGATCGGAGGCAGGCTCGCGCTGGCGTTGCGCAGCAGGGTCTCGAAGGTGCCGTTGCCGAGGTTCGGGCCGTCCTTCTCGCGCAGGATGACGAGCCGCGTCGCCAGCGTGATCGGGTTCGTCTCGAGCCGGTAGTTGGCGCCGTCCGTCTGGACGTTCTCGTTGATCACCCAGTCCTTGAACACGGGCACCGGGTTGGCCTGGCCGCTGGCGTCCACGTCGAACACGTCGACCAGACGTCCCCAGGTCATCTCCAGCAGCTGGAGACGGGTGGTCTTGCCGCCCTGGTTCTCGTCGACCACGTACTCCCCTCCGCCGGCCGGCTTGGCCAGGAGCTGTCCTGGCTGACCGACGGTGTTGCCACCTCCGCCCCCACCGGAGCTGCAGGCGGAGAAGCTGAGCGCGGCGAGCGTCAGGGTGGTTGCGAGGATCGAGTTGCGCGAGGAGATCATCATCGGATGCCTACCGGATCAGAAGGTGATGAGGACCGTTAGGTGACGGCGTCAGGGTTCTTTTCGGGAGAGGACTCGAGAAGAGATGCACGCGACGCGGCCGGAATCGGCTCGCGACCCGGTTTCCCGGGCGAACCCCACGCCGTGCGATCTGTCATTCGTTCTCGGTGTACGGGAAGCCGAGGGCCGAGAGCTCGAGGCTCAGGCCGCTGTCGACGTTGTTGATGAAGGTGAGGCGCGTCTGCAGGTACCGGGCTCCGTTGACGTCGGAGATCTCCGCGTACCAGGTGTCGTCCCCACTGTCGAAGAAGTCGGTGATGCCACCGGGGCCACCCACCTTGGTCCGGCGGATGAGGCCGTACCAGTCGAGCGAGGCCGCGTCGAACGGGATGAACGAGGGCGCCGCCGCCAGGCCGGAGAAGGACGCGCCGCCGCGGTAGTCGAGCTGCAGCGCGGTCCCCTCCGGGAACGTGCTCGGATCCGGTTCGATGATCGGATCCTCCCAGTCGACGCCGAGGTTGGCGTTGGTGTCCGTGTCGACCCAGCACAGCAGCGCGCGGCTCACGCGCACGACCGTGTCGATCGCGCCGATGTAGAAGACGCCGTCCGCGTCGACCGTCGCTGCGCCGACGGGCGAGAACGGGTCGTAGATCCCGTCGTTGAAGCCGCCCGTGGGGCCGGTCTCCTGGTCCGGGTTCTTGCGCACCGGCGTGCCGCTCGTGTCGGTGCCGCCGCTCGACCACACGCGGAAGTTGGGCGCGACGCCGGTGAACAGACCGCCGGGCACGGAGATGTCGAGCGTGTTGAGACCCACTCCCGTGCTCGAGGGGAAGCAGCGGAACTCCATCAGGAGCGGAAGCGCCATCGTGGTCATCGGCTGACCGTTCGCGATCCACTTCTCCACGGAGTCGATGGCCGCCTCGGTCTCGACGTCGAGCGGGATTCCGCCGTCGGTCGTCAGGTCCGCGTCGCCGATGCCCACGGCTCCCGTGTCCCGCCAGAGGAAGGACGTCGGGGGCGCGCCGGCGCGGTTGTACGGGAACGGCATCATCGTCGTGCCGGTCGGCGCCGTGAACAGGTCGATGGCGCTGATCTCGTAGCCGAGGGAGCGCGGGTGCACGATCCGCGCGGGCGAGTCGGGATCCTCGAGCAGGTTGTCCGCGAACAGGCTCGGCGCGCCGAGCAGGCCGCTGGTCAGGCTCACGCCCGCTCCCGCGGCGCCCTCGTCCGGGAGACGCGAGCTGTGCCCCAGCAGGATCTCGAACTCCTCGAAGAAGTCCCCGATCACGTTGCCGCCGATCGGCGCCCAGGAGAGGCCGATCACGTCGAGGTTGAACTTGGTCTCGTCGCCGGCGAACCAGCCGAAGTCGCAGTAGCGCCAAACCGTCTGCAGACGGCTTCCGAGCGCCACCAGCGGCTCCCGGACGCCGGTCCCGGTCGGCGAGAGCGACATCAGGCTCGGCACCGGCTTCGAACGGTCCGCCGCGTAGGTCGCGTGCTGGACGCTGCGCGGGCGCAGCACGCCGCGCGACTCGTCCACGAAGACCTGGCCGCGCACATCGATGCGCCCGTCCGGGACTCCCGCGAAGACCTCCGCGCCATCGTCCCAGCCCAGCGTGTCGAGCGAGCTGAAGGTGAAGGTGACGCCGGCGTTCACGTCCGTCGGGTCGGTCGCCTCGAGCTCGAACCCGATGCGGGGCGGAAGCGTCGCCAGGTCGTTGCCCGAGAGGTCCTTCGGCGCGCGCTGGAAGAGCACGTGGTAGCTCTCCGTCATGCCGTTCTCGTGGGAGAAGGGCAGCGCCTGGATGAAGGAGAAGGAGTCGAGGTCCGGACCGGCCTGGACGATGCCGACCACGGTGTTGAGCGCGGTGACGTCCGCGGACGTCGGGCCGCTCACGACCGAGAAGGTGTCGAGCGCCGTCATCGTCGACGGGTCCATCGGCTCGGTGAAGCGCACCGAGGCGACCGCCGTCGTGGACACGCCGGTGATCGGCATGTTCGTCGCCGGCTCCCCCGTGGGCGACGGCGTGAAGTTGATCCAGCAGCCTTCGGGGACCGGCGAGGCGAGGTCCAGCGTCTTCAGGAGCTGCCCCGAGCCGGTCAGCGTTCCGAGGAACGTGATCGCGGTCTCGGACACGTTGCGCGCCTCGACCCCGATGATGGTGCCCGAGCCGTCCGGAGCGGCGGTCGTGGCGGTCACCTCGAGGAAGTGCGGGCCGAGGGCGAGCACGTCCCCCTCCGAGAGCACGTCCTGGCAGACCGTCGGGAAGTTCACGTCGAGGACGAAGTCGAAGCCGAGCTCGCCGGCCGGCGCGTTGATCGCCGTGAGGCCCGTGAGCTGCCAGGCGCCGAGGACCTCCGGCGCGACGACGTCGCGGAGGAAGCCGTTGTTCGCGTCGTTGGAGTTTCCGCCGCGGAACGCGCGCACCACGTCGAAGGTGGAGTTGTTCGCGCTCGGGCCGTTGCTCGCGACGTCCAGGGCGACGCCGGAGAGGCTCTCGAGGCGGCTGAACTGACCCGAGCCGGTCGCGATCGTGGTCGGGATGCGGATCGACACGTTCGGGTCGCCGCTGACCAGGCTCGAAGCGTTCAGCCCGATCGCGTTGACCGGCAGGGGCGTGAGCATCGAAGCCGCCTCCGCCTCGGAGACCGTCAGGTCGACGATCACGCGCGAGCTGTGGAACGCGCCGCCGATGAGCGCGCCGTGGTTCGGGTCGAACAGGATCCGCGCCTGGTAGGGAATCGAGGGCGGGTAGTTCGTGAGCACCCGGACGTTCTCGCCCAGGTTGGCCTCCGCCAGCGCGCTGTCGTCGAGGACGTCGCTGAAGCGGACGGAGAGCGCGGCGTTGCGCGCCAGGAACGGGAACGGCCCGGCCGAGGTCCCGTCGTCGTTCTTCGGCTCCAGCGGCGTCGTCGCGCTCCCGGCCGACTGGACGAGCGAGATGAAATCCGCCGCGTCGCGCTCGCGCAGCACGACCAGGCGGTCCTGGTGGGTGACGGGGTTCGACTCGAGCCGATAGTTGACCAGGTCGCTCTGGATGTCCTGCCCGATCACGAAGTTCCGGAAGACCGGCGTCTGGACGACGTCTCCCCCGGCGTCGATGGCGTGCACGTTCACCAGACGACCCCAGGTCACCTCCGCGATGCGCAGCCGGCGCGTCCGCCCCGACTCGTTCTCGTCGACGAAGAAGGTGTCCGTGCTCCCGGGCTTGGCGACCTCGGTGCCGGGGATGCCGGCCGTACCGCTCGAGCCACTGGTGCCGTTACCGCAAGCGGTCAGCAGCGATCCGCCGAGGAGCGCGACGACCGACAGGCGCGAGAGGGAACGGCGGACGAAGTTGGGCGTGCCGAGAGACATGTGGAATGAGAGAGGAGTTGGAGCGGGGAACGAATTCCGACGACCCGGGCTCCGGGGAGCACACGACGCGCGCGGTGCACCGTTCGGAGAGGGGCCAGGGGGGGGAGTCGCGCAGGGCCTCGGGCGCGCCGAGGGACCCCGACGATCCCGGGGAGGGGCGGCGGCGCGAGTCCTCCTTAGAGGCGGTCCTCCAGGGGGTCCCGGCCACGAGCGCGGGGGATTCTTGCACATGGCACCCGTCGGGGTCAGCCCAGACGGCGCGAGAATTCCGGTCGCTCGGGGATCTATGGTCCATCATGCGAGAGGTCGACAGGCCTGCGACCTGCTCGGGCAGGGGCTCGAACTACAAACCCCATGCCGCGTGGTGACACTGGAAACGCCGATTCCGGCCGAGTCGGACGAGCTCCGGTGGA
Source organism: uncultured Planctomycetaceae bacterium (assembly GCA_964509445.1). GTDB lineage: Bacteria > Planctomycetota > UBA1135 > UBA1135 > CAZDYS01. Next base: position 809 of record CAZDYS010000061.1, on the reverse strand, counting down.
GTCTACCCGGCGGGGCTCCCAGAGGGCTCCGGCAGGGCCTCGAGAGCCCTTTCGCACCCGTTCCGAGCGGTCTCCAACCCCCCGGATCGGCCCGAAAAGCGCGTCTCCGCACAGCCCTGCGTGCCCCACGCACGGGTTCCGAGCGATAGTGCACGCCCTTCCCGCGGGGCGGGCCCCCACCCGGCCCGCGCTCAGGCCCGCGGCGCCGAGAACCCGAGGGCCAGGGCCTCGTCCTCGTCGCGGAAGAAAATCAGGTGGTCCGGCCGGATCTTGCGCGCGATCGCGGAGGTCGGCGCGTGGAAGTGGCGGGTCGTGGAGCAGCCCACGAAGCCGATCGGGATCTCCTGGCTGCAGTAGCCGCAGGCCGCCCGCAGAGGATCCCGCGACATCAGGCGGAAGCCGAGGCGCGAGTGCCGCGTCTCCGTGTGCGTGACGCAGTTCGGGTTCGGACAGGGGTTGCGGCCGACCTCGATGCGGACCAGGCGCTCCTCGACGCGGTTCGGAGCCGCCTCCAGGTCGAGCCGGCCCAGGAGGTAGGCGAGGATCGCCATGCGGATCGGGACGCCTCGCGCGGCCTGCAGGAAGTAGAGGCTGCGGGGGTCGTCGTCGAGCTCGTCGGAGATCTCGTCCCGCCGCGGCAGCGGGTGCATGACGATCGCCTCCCGGAGGGCGTCCACCGCCATGTGGGTCTGTCCGAGCTGCACGTAGGAGTCCACCGAGTCGCCGGACCCGTGTCGCTCCGTCTGGGGCCGCGTCATGTAGACCGCGTCCACGTGGTCGACGCGCATCGCGCTCGAATCGGTGAACAG
>CAZDYS010000060.1:0-12830 GCA_964509445.1 uncultured Planctomycetaceae bacterium | reverse complement strand
GTCCCTCGGAGCGCGCCGGGGACGCCGGGGACGAGCGGCCGACGGTCGCCGGCGCGGACTCGTCGGCGCTGCCGCAGGCGACCGTCGGCCGCTCGAGGCGGCGAGGAGGAGGGCGGAGGGGACGCGCATGGGCCGGAGGGGCCGATCGGTCGGCACCGGGCTCTCAAAGCGTACCGCTCCAGGCGGTCGGACCGAGGCGTCCGTCCGTATCCTCTCCCCATGCTCGGAACGATCCTCGTCACGTTTTTCGCAGGCGCCCTCTCCCTCGGCGGACCCCAGGAAGTCTCCACCTCCTCCCGCGTGCGCCTCGCGCCGCCGGAGCCCATTCCGCTGACCGAGGTGCTCGCGATCGAGCCGGTCGGGGAGCGCCGCCGTTCGGCGGTCTTCACGGACGCGCTGGAGCACCGGCTCGTCACCGGGACCTTCGAGGCTCCCGCGGCGGGCGACACGATCACCGGCGTGGACGGCACCGTGCGCACCTGGAGCGTCCACCAGGCGGAGGAGGACGGCTGGTTTCGCGGCGCGCCCTTCCGCTCCGGCTGGGCCTGGGCGCGCGTGCGGGTCCCCGTGGGTGGCGCCTGGGTCCTGGACGCGAGCGGGCACTCGTTCGTGCACGTCGACGGGGAGCCGCGCGCCGGCGACGTCTACCGCCTGGGCACCACGCGGCTCCCGCTCGCGCTGGCCGCGGGCGAGCACGAGCTCCTGTTCCGCTGCGGTCGCGGTTCCCTGCGCGCGACACTCGTCCCGGCGCCGGCCCCGGTGTTCCTCGAGACGGTGGACCGCACGCTGCCGGACGTCGTGCGCGGAGAGCACGAAGACCTGTGGCTCGGCCTGCTCGCCAGCAACGCCACGGACGCGCCGGTGCGCTTCCGGGTGTCCGCCACCGTCGGCGCGACCACGACCAGCTCCTGGGAGACGCTCGCGCCCTCGTCCCACCGCAAGCTCGCCGTGCGCGTGTCGATGGCGCGCGAGGTGCGGGACGCCGAGGCCGCGGCGGACCTCGCGGACCTGCCGGTCGCCTTGTCGCTCGCGGACGCGGAGGGAAGCGAGCTGTTCGCCGAGGAGCTCTCCCTGCGCGTCGTCGACCCGTTCGAGAAGCACGTGCGCACGTTCGTCAGCGGGATCGACGGCAGCGTGCAGTACTACGGCGTCACGCCGCCGAGCGAGCTCGCAGCCGGCGGGGAGGACGGTTCCGCGCCGCCCGCTCCGGCGCTCGTCCTCACGCTGCACGGCGCGAGCGTCGAGGGCCGGCGTCAGGCCCAGTGCTACGCGCAGCGCCCGGACGTCTGGATCGTCGCGCCCACGAACCGTCGCCCGTTCGGGTTCGACTGGGAGGACTGGGGTCGCCTGGACGCGCTCGAGGTGCTGGCCGAGGCGGAGCAGCGCTTCGGGACGGACCCGCGGCGCACGGTGCTCACGGGTCACTCGATGGGCGGCCACGGGACCTGGCAGATCGGCGCACACTTCCCGGACCGCTTCGCCGCGATCGCGCCGAGCGCCGGCTGGCGGGACTTCTGGAGCTACGCCGGCGGCGGGACGTTCCCCGAGGACGACCCGATCGGCGCGTTCCTCACGCGCTCCGTGAACCCGAGCCGCACGCTGCTCTTGAAGGAGAACTACCTGTCCGGCGGCGTGTACGTGCTACACGGCGACGCGGACGCCACGGTGCGCGTGAGCGAGGCGCGCGCGATGCGCGAGGAGCTCGCGGGCTTCCACCCGAACTTCGCCTACTACGAGCGGGCCGGCGCCGGGCACTGGTGAGGGAACCAGTGAATGGACTGGCCGCCGTTGATGGACTTCCTGCTCGCGAACGAGCTGCCGGCGCCGGAGGAGGCGCTCGCGTTCTCCTTCACGACGATCCACCCGGCGATCTCGAGCCGCTGCCACTGGGTGACGGTGGAGATGGCCGACCGTTGGCTCGAGCCCTGCCGCGTCGCCGTGACGCTGGACCCGGCCGAGCGCACGCTGGAGCTGGAGCTCACGAACGTCGCGCGCCTGAGCCTCGACCTCGCGGCCCACGCCGCGGCGGCGGAGGACACGGGAGCGCCGCTCACGGTCGTGGTCGACGAGGAGCGCGTCGAGCTCCCCTGGACGTCCGACGCGCGCTTCACGCTCGCGCGCGATCCGGACGGCGCCTGGGTCGGCGCGAAGCCGCTGGCGCCCTGGTACAAGGGCAAGCACCGCGCGGGTCCGTTCAAGGACGCGTTCCGCCACCGCATGCTGTTCGTCGTCGGCACCCAGGGGACGGAGGAGGAGAACGCCTGGGCCGCCGCGAAGGCGCGCTTCGACCACGAGACCTGGCGCTACCGCGGCAACGGCGCGGTGGAGATCGTGCGGGACGTCGACTTCCGTCCCGCCGACGAGCCCGACCGCGGCGTCGTGCTCTACGGCAACGCCGACACGAACGCGGCCTGGTCCGTCGTCCTCGGCCGCGCCTTCCGCGTGGAGCGCGGGCAGGTCACGGTCGGCACGCGCAGCCTCGAGGGCGAGGACCTCGCGTTCCTCGGCTGCTACCCGCGCAAGGGCTCGGACGTCGCCATGGTCGCGGTGGTGGGGGGCACCGGCCTCGCGGGCATGCGCCTCACGAACCACCTGCCCTACTGGGTGTCCGGGGTCGGCTACCCGGACTGGACGGTGCTGGACGCGCGCTTCCTGACGGAGGGGCTCGAGGGCGTGCGCGCGGCGGGCTTCTTCCGCGACGACTGGTCGCCGCTGGAGGGGGCCGAGGCCTCCTGGCGCTGACGCGGCCCGCCGCGCCTCCCCCCGAGCACAGAGCCTGCGCCCGGATCCCGAGGACTCGTTGCAAGCGCGCCAGGCCGGGATATGCTTCTCCTCCCGGTGGGCGCGAGGCGTCCCTCCGGAACCCCCCGAGGCGGCATAGCCAAGTGGCTAAGGCGTCGGATTGCAAATCCGAGATCCCCGGTTCGAGTCCGGGTGCCGCCTCCATCTTCCTGCTGCCGATCGCGTCTTCGCTACCGGCCCGGGGTGCCCAGCCGCGGCCTCAGTCCGACGCCATGCCGGCGCGGATGCGCCGCGCCCACTCGCGGAAGACCGCCTCGGCCTGACGCTCGGTCGTGAAGTCGAGGAACGTGGAGTCGAACGCGCGGCCGGCCCGGCGCGCTCAAGAGTGCCCGATTCGACGATCCCGGACGGCGACCTACCGCGAAGCGCCGAGTCGCTCGAGGCGATCGATCCACGTCTCCATGCGTTCCTCGTCCTGCTCGTTCCAGACGTCGACGCGCAGCTTCCTGGCGCGCTCCAGCAGCCGGGCGGGAGCGACGCGCACGACTTCCGGCGAGAGGCAGGCGAGAAACACGGAGCCGGTCGGAGCGTGCAGGGCCTGTTCGCACAGGACCGGCGCGACCCCGGGGGCGTTCGTGAGCGCCGCGGCCTGGAGGAGCCCGACGCCCAGGGGCTCCTCGTCCCCGGAGACCTCCAGGTTCGCCAGACGTTCCGCCACGATCGGACCGGCCTGATCCGGGAAGTAGAACAACAGGCGCAGCACGGCGCCGGCCTGGAGTCCCTCGGAGCCTTCTCCGCGCGTGTAGAGGTCGACGAGGAGAGACTGGAAGAGGTCCGCGGCACGGTCGCGGCCTCGCCACAGGTCGCGGAGGAAGGCGGCCAGCTCGGGCTGCGAGGTCGGACTGTTGACCACGGCCAGGCCGGAGGGCTGGTAGCGCGCGGCGTGGTAGGCCCGGTTCGTGATCTGCCCCAGCGCCACGAAGGCCAGGTCGCCGACCGTCACGGTGTGCCGTTCGACCTCGGCGTCTTCCAACCACTCCGGGTCCAGCGAGCCTGCGGGGGGATCCCACAGAGTGAAGAGACTCGGATGCCTCGCCTTCACGGCTCTCTCCAGCGGGGAGGCACGGTGGATCGGAGCCTCACTCGTTCGATAGAGGACCAAGGGCCAGTCTCCGTCTCCGATCACGAGGCTCGTGGGTCGTCTGTCGTCCAGGGCTTCGAGGAGAACGGGGAGGGCCCACGGTCCCTGGTGGACGAGCTCGCGCAGGGCTGGCGACGTCTCCGTACGGTGGTCGGCGAGGAGGAGGCTGTGGACGTTCTCGGCGACCTCGGGGAGGGGGGCGAACTGGGTCCAGGAGATCGTCGCGGAATACCCCGGTGCCGGACGGTCGACGTGGACCAGGGCATCGATCTGCGCCCGGAGCTGCGCGAGCCTCGCCGGGTCCGTCGCGAAGGACTGCCCGTCGAAGACGACCTCAGGCACCTCGAGGAGACTCCACGAGGGCTCCTCGAAGACAGGATCCTGCACCTCCGGCAGGCTCTTCTCCTCTTGGCAGAGAGGAGACGCCGACAAGAGAAGACCGAGAGTCCATGCAGAGAGGCCGGGCATGTGCCCTCCTCCTACAGCAGCGAACGCGGGGAGTTGCGCGGCAACCCGGAAGTCCTCGGGAGCACGGCGCGTCGGGGTCAAGTCCGCTTCCGTGCGCGAGGTCTTGGTCCATCCGCTCGAACAGGTTTCCGGTGGGCAAAACCAGCTAGAGTCCTCCCGCAGCGGCCTCGACGGGTTCAAGCTGGAGCGATGGCCGAAAGCGCGAGCCGGACGAGACGTGGATCCAGCTCGGACGCCACCAGGTCGGGCCCAGGAGTCCGCATCGCCTTCGCGCGTAGCTGGTCCCCGCGCCGTCCCGCGAGAACCGCTCTCGGCATTCTCTTCGTCGCACTCCTCGCGTCCTGTGCCACCCGGCAGCGCGCGAGTTCCGACGCGAACGAGAGCCGCTTAGGAGATCCGGCGAGGAGCACCGCCTCCCTTCGCCCCGTCCCCCGCGCATCGGGATCCGAAATCGACCATCTCGCGCATCGCGCGCTCGCCTCCTATGCCCGAGGCGATTGGAGGGACGTACTCGCCGCCTGGGAAGCCGGCAAAGCTCTGCCGATGACGTGCTCGGCCGACCTCTACGCCTCGCTCGAACGCAATCTCCTCGCCGCTCGAGCGCTCTGGGAGCTGGGGGAGTTCCAGGAGATCGAGGGGATCGGTGCCTTGCCCACCTGCTGCGACGCTGGGGTCCGCTCTCTCGCGCAAGGTCTACCGCGATCGGCCTCCCGTCGTTTTCCGGAGCATGCGGGATCCACCGTCGAGGCTCCCGCGTGGCTCGACGGAATGGGAGAGCATCTCCAGCACGGCTGGCACCAGGGCGATCTCTTGCGGTGGCTGGTGGTCTCTCCGCGGGAGGACGTCCTACGAGGTCTCCAGGCCTTGCAGCCCTTCGAGACCGATGGCGCGGTGCGCGTGGAACTGCTCGCCGTGCTGGCGGAGACGGGGCATCCCTGGATCGGGGTCTGGCTCCAGCGACTCGACGGAAACCAGCCGCTGAAGGAGATCGCTCAGGACTCTCTTCGGATCTGGGAGCAAGCGAACTTCGACTGGGTCGCGGTCCGCAAGGGCAGCTGAATCCCCCTGTCGCGGCCGAACTCCGCCGCCCTCTCCTCAGCTCCCGATGGGAAGCGTGAAGAACGGCGCGCTGCCTCCGATCTCGCCGGCCTGCAGCGCGAAGATCTGGGTGAGCATCAGGAAGGTCGACTTCGACGACAGGTCCGTGTCCTCGACGTAGAACCAGGCGCCGCGGTAGGGGACCGCGACGAGTGCGCGCTCGGGCCGCTCGGGGGCGCTCTGGATCTCGATCAGGCCGCCGAGCACGTCGGTCCAGTCGAAGCGCTCGCCGTCGCGTCGCATCGTGACGGTGACCACGCCAGCGTCCTCGTCGTCCTCCGGGACCTCGACCGACTGGGCGGCGTAGAACAGCATCGCCATCGGAGAGCGCAGCTCCATCGCGATCCGGTCCGTGCGGACCTCTCCGGTGCTCGCGACCAGCGGGTAGCTCCTCTGCCCCGGCGCGAGGCCGAGCAGCTCGACCATCCGTTCCGTGCGCTCGTCGTCGAGCGCCTCGTCCGCGATCCGCAGGGCCAGGCCGACGCCGCCGTCCACGCTGGTGAGCTCGACCGTCAGGAGTCCGTCGAGCTGCAGCTCGCGCAGGAGGCTCGCGAGCCGCTGGAAGTCCTCGTGCTCCGGCTGCAGGCGCGGCGTCGGGCCGGAGGCGCTCGGTGCGTTCGCGAGCCCGTTCACGCGCTGCACGCACAGGCGCAGGATGCGCTCGATCGACCAGCCGCCGCTGGTCAGGAGCTGCACCGTACCGAGCCCCATCGGGGTCAACAGCTGCTTCGCGAACTCCTCGCCCTGCAGCGGCACGTAGGCGACCGTCGGCTGCTCCTCGAACACGATGCGTCCGTCCAGGTTGAACGGGGTGGTCGTGCCCGGCTCGAGCCGCAGCCCGAGCCCCGAGGAGCTCTGGAAGCTGAGGATCGAGGTCAGGTTCGCGACCTCGAGGAAGTACGGCGTGTCGCGGTAGCGCAGCCGCACGAGGTTCAACAGGAGCTGCTCGTTGCCCGTGCGCTGCAGCACCGCGTTGTAGTCGGCGCGCGTCGTGTCGATCGCGAGTGGACCGGGAGTGGCGCAAGCGGAGGTGAGGGCCATGCCCAGGAGGGGGGCGATCGAGAGCAGGTGGCGACGCATCGTGGGGAGGGACAAGGCAGGAGAGGTCGGTTGCGATCGGAGGCGGAGGGCAGAGTGCTACCACCCGGCCTGCCGGGAAGCGAGCGGCAAGGGCTCCCGGGAGCCGAACCGCCGCCCCAGCGTCCGGAGCTGAGCCGCGACGAGACCCCTTGTCACATCGGCTCGGAGGGCGGAAGCTGCAGGGGTCCCGATCGCCGTCACCCCCACTCGCCAGGAGCCCCATGGGCCTCTTCCGCCTCTCGCTCGGACCGCTCTTCGCCGCGCTCGCTGCGGGCCTCGCTCAGCCTCAGGACTCCTTCGTCAACTGGGAGACTCCGCACGTGCACCCGCTCGAGCTCTCCGCCGACGGGGCGCAGCTCTACGCGGTGAACCTGCCGGACAACCGGCTCGAGGTGTTCTGGGCGACGGCCTCGGGGCCGCTGCACACGGCCTCGATCCCGGTCGGGCTCGATCCGGTGTCCGTGCGCGCGCGCACGGCGACGGAGGTGTGGGTCGTGAACCACGTGTCCGATTCCGTCAGCGTGATCGATCTCACGACGCGCAACGTGATCCGTACGCTCGCCACGGACGACGAGCCCGCGGACGTGGTGTTCGCGGGCACGCCGGAGCGCGCGTTCGTGTCCTGCTCCCAGGAGAACACCGTGCTGGTGTTCGACCCGGCGGACCTGACGAGCGCGCCGACGCGCATCGAGATCCGCGGCGAGGATCCGCGCGCGCTCGCGGTCAGCCCGGACGGGGGCTCCGTCTACCTCGCGGTGTTCGAGTCCGGGAACCAGACGACCGTGCTCGGCGGGGGACTCGACGACTCCACCGGCACGCTCGCGTTCCCGCCCAACGTCGTCAGCGACCCGGCCGGCCCCTACGGCGGCGTCAACCCGCCGCCGAACGACGGGATCGAGTTCGTGCCCGCGCAGAAACCGGGCAACCCGCCGCCGCCGCGCGTCTCCCTGATCGTGCGGCGCGACGCGAACGGCGTGTGGCGCGACGACAACGGCACCGACTGGTCCGCCCTCGTCGACGGCCCGCAGGCGGCCCTGTCCGGCCGTCCGGTCGGCTGGGTGCTGCTCGACCACGACCTGTGCGTGATCGACACGGCGACGCTCGCGGTGAGCTACGTCGACCACCTGATGAACCTCAACATGGCGCTGGCGGTGCACCCCGTCAGCGGTGAGGTCGCGGTGGTCGGGACAGACGCGACCAACGAGATCCGCTTCGAGCCCAACCTGAACGGCACCTTCGTGCGTTCGCACCTCGCGCTCGTCGATCCGGCCGCGCCGACGACCCCGACGGTGCTCGACCTGAACGACCACCTGACCTACCAGGTCTCGACGGTCGCGCAGTCGGAGCGCGACAGGACGCTCGCGGACCCGCGCGGCGCAGCCTGGAACGCGGCCGGTACCAAGCTCTTCGTGAGCGGCCTCGGCTCGAACAACGTCGTGGTCTACGACGCGACCGGCGCGCGCGCCGGGCTGCAGCCGACCATCGAGGTCGGCGAAGGGCCGACCGGGCTCGTCGTCGACGACGCGCGCGGGCTGCTCTACGTGCTGAACAAGTTCGACGCGTCGATCTCCGTGGTGGACCTCGGCTCGGAGCTGGAGACGCAGCGGGTACCGTTCTACGACCCGACGCCGGAGGCGATCCAGGTCGGCCGCAAGCACCTCTACGACGCCCACGAGACCTCGGGCCTCGGACTCACGGCCTGCGCGGCCTGCCACGTCGACGCGCGCATGGACCGGCTCGGCTGGGACCTCGGCGATCCGTCCGGCGACATGAAGACGGTGATCGGGCAGAACCTGGGCGGCAACGTGCTCGGGCTGAACACCGGCTTCGAGGACTTCCACCCGATGAAGGGGCCGATGCTCACGCAGACGATGCAGGACATCATCGGGCTCGAGCCGCACCACTGGCGCGGGGACCGCGACGGGATCGAGGAGTTCGACGGCGCGTTCCTGCACCTCCTGGGCGACGACGAGACCCTGGACGCGGTGGAGATGCAGGAGTTCGAGGACTTCCTGGCGACGATCCACTTCCCGCCGAACCCGTTCCGCCGGCTCGACAACGAGCTGTTCCGCTCGATGGAGATCCCGGGGCACCACGAGCCCGGCAAGTTCGGCACGCCGGGCACGCCGCTGCCCACCGCGAACGCGAATGCGGGACTGCGCATCTACACGCCTCCGCGCGCGCTGGACATGGGCTTCTTGCCCTGCGCGACCTGCCACACGCTGCCGGTCGGCGTCGGCACGAACATGGAGCTCGTGGGCGGCACCTACTTCGACATCCCGACCGGTCCGAACGGCGAGAAGCACCACGCGCTGGTCTCGATCGACGGCGCGACGAACGTCTCGATGAAGATCCCGCACCTGCGCAACCTCTACGAGCGCACGGGCTTCGACCTCACGCAGCCGGAGAGCACCGCCGGCTTCGGCTACTTCCACGACGGCAGCGTCGACACGATCGAGCGCTTCCTGACCGAGCCGGCCTTCTCCCTCGCGACCCAGCAGGAGCTCGCGAACCTGACCGCGTTCATGCTGTCCTTCTCCGGCTCCGACCTGCCGGTCGGCTCGCCGACGGAGCTGCTCGAGCCGCCGGGACCGCCGAGCCAGGACACGCACGCCATGGTCGGCGTGCAGGTGACCGTTCGGGACGGTTCGACCGTGTCCGCCTCCGCGCTCGCCCTGATCGACGACATGATCGAGCGCGCGGAAGCCGGCGCGATCGGGGTCGTGGTGAAGGGGCGGCTCGACGGCGAGGCGCGCGGCTGGGCCTACCGGAAGGACCAGTTCTTCCAGTCGGACCGTCGCAACCAGAAGCACACGCGCGCGCAGCTGATCGCGCTGGCGGGCCCGGGCTCCGAGCTGACCTTCACGGTGGTGCCGCGCGGGAGCCAGAACCGGATCGGTCTCGATCGCGACGAGGATCGCGCGTTCGACCGCGACGAGCTGGACGCGAACAAGGATCCGGCGGATCCGACCAGCAAGCCGAAGGTCCGGCGCCTCTAGCGCGCGGCGCTTACTCCTCGTCCTCGAGCCGACCCACGACCGCCAGGAGGAAGGTCGCGAACGGACCGAAGAAGAGCGACAGGAGCCCCCAGCCCAGGCCCGAGCGGTCCATGCTGCGGGCGATGGCGGCGTTGATCAGGGCCAGCGTTCCCCAGCCCGCGTAGAAGCTCTCCATGCCCTGTCCTCCCGAGGCCTGGTCCTGCACGGTCTGCACTCCGACGAGCAGCCCTTCCATACCTCGCGTTGTAGCGCGCGCGACGCGAGGGGGCCAGGGCGGACGGGCGCACGCCCCGCGTCGCCCGCTAGGATGGGGGCGGAGGAACCGTCCATGCCGCACACCGCTCCCGTGAGCCGGACCCAGGCCTTCGTCCTGGGGGCCGCCCTGACCGTCGCGCTCCTGCTCGCCGCCAACGCGCTGTTCGCGCCGCGCATCGGCGCACCGGAGGGGGAGCGCGTCCTGGCGCTCGGCCCGGTGGTGTTCTCCGAGCTCTCGTACCGCCAGGACGAGCACGGCACGCACCACTGGGAGCGGCGCGCGAACCTGCCGCTCCTCGGCGTCCTGGTCGTGCTGGGCGGCCTCGTCTCCACGCGCCTGCGTCGCGGACGCCAGGCGCGGGGGTAGGGGGGATTCCCCCGCATCTCCCGTGGAGGGGGAGAGGATGCGCGCGCGACGGGCGGTAGGCTCTCCGCGATGGCCCGCTCTCCGCGTCCGTACCCGATCCAGCGTGCGCTGCGCGCGGTGGCCGTCGTGGTCACGGTCGCCTCCTACGCGCTGGTCGGACCGCTCGGGTACCTCCTGCTCACCCTGTGGTGCCTGGCCCCGACCCGCAGCCCGCGCCGGCGCGCGCTCGCGCTGCAGACGCTCTCCTTCTGGGCCTATCGCTTCCTGCACGCCTGGCTGCGCGTGTGCCGGATCGCGCGGTTCGATCCCGCGGACGTGGCGTTCGAGCTGCCCGACGGGCCGTTCGTGCTCGTCGCGAACCACCAGTCCAGCCTCGACGTGACGGCGATCGGAGCGACCTTCGGTCCGCTCTTCACGATCATCACGCCGCGGGTGTTCCACAAGCGCACGCTCACGCGCTTCCTCGTCGGCCACGGGCACATCGAAGGACCCGGAGCCGATCCGGTCTCGCTCAACCGCGCGGTCGAGGCGTCGGTCGCGCAGCTCGAGGCCGGGATGTCGCTGAAGATCTTCCCGGAGGGCACGCGCTCGCGCGACGGACGCCTCCTGCCCTTCGGCCGGCTCGCGTTCGAGATCGCCTGCCGTGCCCAGGTCCCGGTGCTCTCCGTGGCCACGCGCTGCGAACCCCTGTGGCTCTCGAAGGACGTCGGCTTCCTCGATCCCCCGCACCCCGCTCCGAAGGTCACGCTCGAGGTGCTGGCGGTGGACGAGCCGTCGAGCTTCGGGACCGATAGCCGCGCGCTTCGTCAGCGCGTGGAGGAGCGCTTCCGCGCCTGGTCCGAGGGGACGCGCAGCGCGAGCCGCCCGGGCTCGACCGTGATCTGAAGCGCGCTCGCGGCGTCGCTGACGAGCTCGCCGTCGAGCGCCACGGGCATCGGGGTGTCCATCCGCGCGACGAGGCGCGTGAAGCGGTGCAGCTCCGCGAGAGGGTGGCGTGAGAGCGCGCCCGTGAGCGCGCCCGGGAGCAGCGTCAGCACGCGCGGGCGCGACACGGCCTGGACGAGGAGCGCGTCGAGCGCACCGTCGTTCCAGCGCGCCTCGGGAGCGAGGCGGAAGCCGCCGCCGCTGCGCGCCGTGTTGTTCGCGGTCAGCATGGCGAGCTCGCACGTGCGCCGGACTGTCGCCTCGCCCCCGGCGGTCCCGTTCTCGAGGGTCAGCTCGAAGTGCACGCGCGGCAGGTGCCGCAGCGCGCGCAGCACGCCGATCAGGTACTTCGTGAGGCCGGGGCGGGCGACGCTCGCCACCTCCCGATTGACGAACGCCTCGAAGGCGGTGCCGAAGGAGTTGGCGAACCAGTGGGGGGTCTCCCGAGGGGCGCCGTCTGGACCGGTCTCCGTGATCGTGATCCGTCCGAGGTCCACGGCGCGGTCGAGGACCCCGTAGGCTCCGCCGGCTTCCGCCGAGGCGCAGGCGGCCAGCGCCTCCTCGACGGTCGACGCGCAGCCGGTCATCGCGGCGAAGTCGTTCCCGCTGCCGGCCGGGAGGAGGACCAGCGGACCGAGCCGTGCGTCGTCCTCGCCGCGGCGTCGCGCGGCCTCCGCGAGGCCCTGGACCACGGCGTGGAGCGTGCCGTCGCCGCCGACCGCGAGAACCGTGCAGGAGGCGGCGGCGTCGAACACGGACTCCGGACACGGCGTGCGCTCGGCGCGGAATGCGCGTCCTGCCGCACGCAGGGCCGCCGCGACCTCCTCGAGCCGCGCGGCTCCACGGCCCGCTCCGGCCGCGGGATTCCCGATCACCAGGAGCTTCTGGGGCGCTTCCTCCTTCATCCTTCGATCCGCGTGGACGAAGCATAGCTCACGCCCGCTCGAGAGCTGGACACCTTGCTAGCCCTCCGAACGAGCGGCAAAATCTCGCATTGCCGATGACCGTTCGCCTCCGGACCTCCGAGCGCGTCCAGCGCCTCCCCGACCCGCACCCCTGGCTGCGCAGCGTGACCGTCGCGCGCGTCCCCGGCCCCTCGACGCCGCTCGTCGACGGGTTCCTGGACCGCGTCGAGGCGAAGCTGACGGAGCTCGGTCACCGCGTGCTCCACGACCCGAGCGAAGTCGACGAGGGGGACGGGACGCTCGACGCCTTCGTCAGCACCGCCAAGCTGCACGAGCCGCGTCGCTGGCGCGACTCGATGCTGTTCGTCGGACGCAAGCGCTTCGGGCTGTCGCACTCCCCGCCGCTGTACACCTTCGTCCAGCTGCCGACCCGCGAGCTGGCGGAGCTCGAGGAGCGCTTCCGCGCGATCCTCGCGAAGCCGGGCCCGCCGGACCCGGCCGACTACGCCCTGCCCGGTCTCGCGCCCAAGTGCTGCGAGGTCCTGTGCGACCAGGGTCGCCGCGGCGGCCCGATGATGTCGATCGCCCGCATGCTGCAGGGACAGACGAAGAGCCTGCGCGTGGTCGGCCTGGTGGGGGACGAACAGGTCGAAGCGGCCTACGTGTTCGACCTCGCCGGCTCCTACCCGCGGGCGGAGGCGATCGATCCGGACTGGCTCGCGACGAACCTCGCGCTGCGCATGGTCACCGCGCTCAGCACCCGGGAGGTCACGGATCACGAGGTGGTCGGCGAGCCGGTCTCGCGCGCGCAGTGGGAGGAGCTCCCGACGCGCGAGGCCATGCTGCGCTTC